>JBNLCA010000183.1:0-11173 GCA_050303575.1 Paracoccaceae bacterium | reverse complement strand
CCTATGTTCTCTCCGAGGTGTTCCATGAACTTCGATGACATCCCCGAAATTGCGCTGGCCTGGCACCGCGAGGGCAAGCGTGCGGTTCTGGCGACGGTGGTCGAGACCTGGGGCTCGGCGCCCCGGCCGGTGGGCGCGGCGCTTGCGATCTCGGGCGACGGCGAACTTGCGGGTTCGGTCTCCGGCGGCTGCGTCGAGGGCGCAGTCGTCGAAGAGGCGTTCGAGGCGCTGGAGACCGGCAAGAGCAAGCTTCTGAAATACGGCGTGACGGACGACGATGCCTTCTCGGTGGGTCTCGCCTGCGGCGGGACCATCCGCATATCGGTCCAGCCGGTTGGCCCGACGGGAATCCCCGAGGAGATCCTCGCCGAGCTGGTCGCCGGCCGGGCGGAGCGGCGGCCCGTCGCCTATGTCGTCGACAGCGAGACATGGCAGCGGCGGATCACCGGGCCGGAGGAGTTCCCGGACCGGTTTCGCGCCGACCGGTCCGGCTTCGAGCCCGACGGCAAGACCTTCGTCGCGATCCACAATCCGCCCCTCAGGATGATCGTCGTCGGCGCCGTCCATATCGCGCAGCCGCTCGTCGTGATGGCCAAGCTTACCGGCTACGACGTCACGCTGATCGACCCGCGCGAGACGTTCGGCTCGGCCGAGCGGTTCCCGGGCGAGACGATCAGCCACGACTGGCCGGACGAGGCGATGGCCGAGCTTGGCCTCGACGCGCGGACGGCGGTCGTGACGCTGACGCATGATCCGAAGATCGACGACCCGGCGATCCAGGCGGCGCTCAGGTCGGACATCTTCTACCTCGGCTGCCTCGGTTCGACCCGGACACATGCCAAGCGCGTGTCGCGGCTGGAAGAGGCCGGGTTCACGGCCGAGGAGATCGCGAAGATCCACGCGCCGGTCGGGCTCGACATCGGGGCGGCGACGCCAGCCGAGATCGCGGTCTCGGTGATGGCGCAAATCACGACGGTCCTGAGGAAGGCATGAAGTTCGGGCCGGTCCCGGTTGCCGAGGCGGCGGGCGAAATCCTCGCCCATTCGGTCGAGATCTGGGTAGACGGCCTTCCCGAGACGATCCGCAAGGGGCACCTTCTGACGCCAGCGGACGTTGCGCAGCTGGTACGGGACGGAATTGCCGAGGTGACCGTCGCGCGGCTCGGGCCCGATGACGTGCACGAGGACGAGGCTGCGACGCGGATTGCCCGTGCGCTCCTCCCCGATGCCGAGGGGCAGGGCCTCAGGCGCAGCCGGGCCTCGACCGGGCGGGTCAATATCCATGCCGAGGCGGCGGGTGTTCTCAGGATCGATGCCGGGGCGGTCCATGCGCTGAACCGGATCAACCCGATGATCACGCTTGCGACGCTCGACCCCTTTCACCGGGTGGGCGGCGGCGAGATGGTGGCGACGGTGAAGATCATTTCCTACGGCGTTCCCGAAGCCGACGTGGCGAGGGGCGAGGCGGCCATTGCCGGGGCGATGTCGGTCGCGGCGCCGGTCTATGCCTCGGCCAGCATGATCGAGACGATGGTGCGGCGGAAGGAGCCGCCGCTGAAGGGGTGGAACGCGCTGAAGGGGCGGCTACAGCGACTGGGTGTGATGCTGGACGAACGGGTCCTGGTGCCGCACCGCGCCGACGAGCTGGCCGAGGCGCTGAAGGCGGCACCGGGCGAGGTGCTCTTCATCCTGACCGGCTCGGCCACGTCGGACCCGCAGGATGTCGGCCCCGAGGCGGTCCGGCTGGCGGGCGGCGAGGTCGTGCATGTCGGGATGCCGGTCGATCCGGGCAACCTTCTGTTCCTTGGCCGGCTCGACGGCAAGCCCGTCATCGGCCTGCCGGGCTGCGCCCGTTCACCGGCGCTGAACGGCGCGGACTGGGTGCTGGAACGGGTGATCTGCGGCATCCCGGTCGGGCCGGAGGAGATCGCCGCGATGGGGGTCGGCGGACTTCTGAAGGAGATCCCGATCAGGCCGAGGCCACGCGAGTCTGACCGGCCGGTCTAGGGCGATTAGGCCGATTAGCCGCTCTGTGGTACCCTTTCTCCTTTGATCGACAATTAAGGAGAGGGACAATGGCGAAGTGCACTGCATTGGGAATGGGTTTGATTATCGAGGCGGGCGCGTGCCCGGCCGACAAGACGATGCTTGAACTGCGCGTCCTGGGCATGGCGCTGGCCGATGCCGAACTGAATGCAGGCCGGACATGCCCGAAGGGCCGCCGCTGCATTGGCACCGCGAGGGTGGTGACCCCGCCAACGCTGAGGACAGTTACGATCACGGTCGGCGGTCGGCGGGTCCGCTCGTGCGTTGCCGTGGCGACAGCGACCTATGACGGCGAGTGCAAGGCCGATCGGGACGTGCCGGAGCCAAGGCCGGCGGCCCGGCGGCCGATCAAGGAGATCACTGCGCGGAACCTCAGCGAATTCTTCGCCAAGGTCATGCAGCTGCCGAAGTTGCCGCGCCGGACGCCGACGTCTGAATGCCAGATGTATCGTACCAAGATCGGACGCGGTGGCTACGAGGTGCCGATCTGCGCCGGGGCCTGCGACGGCGGAAAGACCTGCAAAACCACTGTGACTGTTGACGCGCGCGGTCGCATCACCGCGAGTTGCAGCTGCGGCTAGTCACGACGGGACTCTTACCTAGAGTCCCGTACGTCCCTTGCGAGCAGTTTGGCGTCGTCACTCGCGCCAGAGCGTCGGCTCCCAGAGTTCGACATTGTTGCCGTCGGGGTCGAGGACCCAGGCGAAGCGGCCGTTCGGGTGCTGTTCGGGACCCTTGTGGGGGGTATGCCCGCCTTCGGCGAGCTGCGCCAGGATGCCGTCGAGATCGTCGACACGGTAGTTGACCATCACCGCCGGGTTGCCGGGCTCGAACCACTTTGAGTCAGGGTCGGCCAGCGCCCAGACCGTCAGGCCCTTGTCCTCGGCGGTATCGTCGGGCCATTTCAGGATGGCGCCGCCGAAGTCCTCGAGAACGAGGCCGAGATACTTCGCGTACCAGTCCGCCAGCGCCTTGGCGTCACTCTTCGCGCGCAGGAAGACGCCGCCTATGCCGGTGATGCGTGCCATTTCAGCCCCCTGGTCCGGCAAGCAGGATGCAACGATCCGGCTCGCCGGACAACCGGGATCAGTGCAAACCGCTTGCCACAATCATCCGCGCGCTCGTCTCAGACCACATCGGCCAGCACCTCGAGGATGCGGCTCCAGCCGTTGCGATGGTTGTCGCGGCTTTCCTCGCTGCGGAACTTCACGTGGCTCAGCACGACCTCGGTGCCGTCCTCCTGCGGCCTCAGCTCGACAGTCACGGTAGAGCCCTCGACCGAGTAGGGGCTTTCCCAGGTGAAGACGATGCGCGAATGCGGCGTGAGTTCGAGATACTTGCCGCCATGCGGCAGCGTGTTCTCCTCCATCTGCATGAGAATGTCGAACCGGCCGCCGACGCGCGGATCTGTCGTGGCGCTGGGGATGGTCATGTTCGGGGCGGCCAGCATGAATTTCGCCAGCATGCCGGGATCGAGCCAGGCCTCGTAGATCGTCTTCTGCGGCGCCTTGATCACGCGGCTGGTGGTGAGCGTCAGGTCAGTCATCGTGGCTATCCTTCGTGATGAGATGGTCGAGGGCTTCGAGCCGCTGCGCCCAGATCAGCCGGAGATCCCTGAACCACTGGTCGATCAGGGCGAGGCGCCCGAGTTCCGGCGCAATCAGATGCTCGCGCCAGCGGGTTTCGCGGGTCACGAGGCCCGCCTCCTCGAGCACCTTGATGTGCTTGGAGACGGCGTTGAGGCTGACGTCGAAATGCGAGGCGAGATCGGTGACGCGCATCAGGCCTTCCTGGCAGACAAGGGTCAGGATGGCCCGGCGGGTCGGATCGGCAGCCGCCTTCAGGATCAATGTCAGTTGTTCATCTGATTCCACCATATGGTTGAATTAAAGGTTTGCACCTCATCAGTCAACCATTTAGTTGAACGATATCGCCCGATACGACAAAGGTCGTGGATTTCGTCTGTTCACTGCCGCGGGTAGGCGTGCTTAGATGGGCGCAAAGACCCAGGGAGGAATTCATGACCAAGGTAAGCATGTCCGTGAACGGCAAGGCCGTTTCCGGCGAGGTTGAGGGACGCACGCTCTTGGTGCAGTTCCTGCGGGACGGGCTGGGCATGACCGGCACCCATGTCGGCTGCGACACGTCCCAGTGCGGCGCCTGCGTCGTGCATGTGAACGGCGCGCCGGTGAAGGCATGCACGATGTTCGCGCTCGACGCCGAGGGCGCCGAGGTCCGGACGATCGAGGGCATGGCCGCGGCGGACGGGACGCTGTCGAAGATCCAGCAGGCGTTCCAGGATCACCACGGGCTTCAATGCGGCTTCTGCACGCCGGGCATGGTGATGTCGGCGGCGGCGCTTCTGAAGGAGAACCCCAAGCCGACCGAGAGCGAGGTGCGCCACTACCTCGAGGGCAATATCTGCCGCTGCACGGGCTACCACAATATCGTCAAGGCGATCCTTGCGGCCTCGGGTCAGGACGTGAGCGCGATCGCGGCTGAATAAGACAACAGGCGCGCAACGACGCGCAGGGAGGAATGACATGCCGAAGGATCATGGCATCGGCGCCAGCACAAAGCGGCGCGAGGACGTGCGGTTCCTGACGGGACGGGGCCGCTATACCGACGACATCAACGTGCACGGTCAGGGCTACGCGCATTTCGTGCGCAGCCAGGTGGCGCACGGCACGCTGAAGAAGGTGGATACCAGGGAGGCCGCGGCGATGCCGGGCGTTCTGGGCATCTTCACGGCCAAGGAGTTCGAGGGCGTCGGCGGGCTGCCCTGCGGCTGGCTGATCACCGACCGGCATGGCAAGCCGATGCTCGAGCCCAAGCACCCGGTCCTCGCCGAGGGCAAGGTGCGCCATGTCGGCGACCCGATCGCGCTGGTCGTTGCCGAGACGGCCGAGCAGGCGCGCGACGCGGCCGAGGCCGTGGTGGTCGACATCGACGAGCTTCCGGCCGTTCTCGACATGAAGAAGGCGGTTGCCGGCGGCACGCTGGTCCATGACGATATCGGCTCGAACCTCTGCTACGACTGGGGCTTCGTCGAGGAGAACCGCGAGGCTGTCGATGCCGCGATCAAGGGCGCGCATCATGTCACGACGCTGGAACTGGTGAACCAGCGCCTGGTGCCGAATGCGATGGAGCCCCGCGTGGCAGTGGGCGACTATGACTTCGCCACCGACCAGTCGACGCTCTACACGACCAGCCAGAACCCGCATGTCATCCGCCTTCTGATGGGCGCCTTCGTGCTCGGCATCCCCGAGCACAAGCTGCGCGTCGTCGCGCCGGACGTGGGTGGCGGTTTCGGGTCCAAGATCTTCCACTATGCCGAAGAGGCGGCGGTGACCTTCGCGGCCAAGCAACTCAGGAAGCCGGTGAAGTGGACCGCCAGCCGGTCGGAAAGCTTCATCACCGACGCGCAGGGCAGGGACCACGTCACCAAGATCGAGCTCGCGCTCGACAAGGACGGGCATTTCCTGGCGATCCGCACCGACACCTACGCCAACATGGGGGCGTACCTGTCGACCTTCGCCAGCTCGGTGCCGACGTGGCTGCATGGCACGCTGATGGCCGGCAACTACAAGACGCCGCTGATCTACTGCAACGTCAAGGCGGTCTTCACCAACACCGTCCCGGTCGATGCCTATCGCGGCGCCGGCCGGCCCGAGGCGACGTTCCAGCTGGAGCGCGTCATCGACAAGGCGGCGCGCGAGATGGGGATCGACCCGATCGAGATCCGGCGCAAGAACTTCATCACCGAGTTCCCCTATGCCACCCCGGTCGCGGTCGAATACGACACTGGCGACTACGTCGCGACGATGGACAAGCTTGTCGAGATCGCCGACCTCAAGGGCTTTGACAAGCGCGCCGAGGAGTCCAAGAAGAAGGGCCTTCTGCGCGGTCTGGGCGTCAACTGCTACATCGAGGCCTGCGGCATCGCGCCGAGCAACCTCGTCGGGCAGCTCGGGGCGCGGGCCGGACTTTACGAAAGCGCCACGGTGCGGGTGAACGCCACCGGCGGCGTGGTGGTGATGACCGGCAGCCACAGCCACGGGCAGGGGCACGAGACCTCGTTCCCGCAGGTCATCTCCGAGATGATCGGCATTCCCGAGAACCAGGTCGAGATCGTCCACGGCGACACGTCGAACACGCCGATGGGCATGGGCACCTACGGCTCGCGCTCGATCGCGGTCGGCGGTTCGGCCATGGTGAAGGCGGCGAACAAGATCATCGCCAAGGCCAAGAAGATCGCCGCCCACCTCCTGGAGGCGTCGGATGCCGACATCGAGCTGAAGGATGGCAAGTTCTCGGTCGCCGGCACCGACAAGTCGATCGAGTGGGGACAGGTCTGCCTTGCCGCCTACGTGCCGCACAACTACCCGCTGGCCGAGCTGGAACCGGGTCTGGAGGAGACGGCCTTCTACGATCCGTCGAACTTCACCTATCCGGCCGGCGCCTATGCCTGCGAGGTCGAGGTCGACCCCGAGACCGGCAAGGTGACGATCTGCTCGTTCGCGGCGACGGACGACTTCGGCAACATCATCAATCCGATGATCGTCGATGGTCAGGTCCACGGCGGCATCGGCCAGGGGATCGGCCAGGCGCTCCTGGAAGGCACGGTCTACGGCGAGAACGGGCAGCTGCTCACCGGCAGCTACATGGACTATGCCATGCCGCGCGCCGAGGACGTGCCGTTCTACAAGGTCGACCATTCCTGCCAGACGCCCTGCACCCACAACCCTCTGGGCGTGAAGGGATGCGGCGAGGCCGGGGCCATCGGCTCGCCGCCTGCCGTCGTCAACGCGGTGGTCGATGCGCTGCAGCGCGCCGGCAAGAACGTCACCCATATCGACATGCCCCTCAGCCCCGCGCGGGTCTGGGCGGCGATGAACGCCTGAGGAGGGCCTGAAAGATGTACGCATTCGATTTCGAACGGCCCACCTCCGTCGCTGATGCCGTCAAGGCGCTCGGCAAGGAGGACGCGCAGGCGCTGGGCGGCGGGCAGACGCTGATCCCGACGCTGAAAAGCCGGCTCGCGTCGCCCTCGGTGCTGGTGAGCCTTGCCGGCATTGCCGAGATGAAGGGCGTCTCGTCTTCGGGCGGCGTGCTGACCGTGAAGGGTGGCACGCCGCACGGGGCGGTGGCGACCGAGGCAGCCAAGGCCTATCCGGCGCTTGCCCACCTGGCGGGCATGATCGGCGATCCCGCCGTCCGCTCGCGCGGCACGATCGGCGGCAGCCTCGCCAACAACGACCCTGCGGCCTGCTATCCGGCGGCCGCGCTGGCCTCGGGCGCGACCATCGTGACCAGCAATCGCAAGATCGCGGCAGACGATTTCTTCGAGGGGATGTTCACCACCGCGCTCGAACCCGGCGAGATCATCACCGCGGTCGAGTTCCCGATCCCCGAGAAGGCGGCCTACATCAAGTTCGTCCAGCCGGCCTCGCGCTTCGCGCTCACGGGCGTCTTCGTCGCCAAGGGCAAGGACGGCGTGCGGGTGGCGGTGACCGGCGCCTCGCAGGACGGTGTCTTCCGCTGGGAGGCGGCCGAGACGGCGCTTTCGTCGAACTTCTCGGCGGACGCGGTCAAGGGCCTCTCGATGCCGGCGGACGGCATGATCAGCGACCTGCACGGCACGGCCGAGTACCGTGCCCACCTCGTCAAGGTGCTGACCGGGCGCGCGGTGACGGCAGCGGGCTGACCTGAGCCTTGAAGGCTTGAGGGGCGGGCCGGGGACGGCCCGCCTTCTTGTTTGAAGGCCAGAAGGCCTCGATCAGTCCCCTGAGCGAAATCTGCTCTGCCCGTTCCGGATCGAGGAAGCCGTTCTCGGCCAGCACGCTTTCGCGCAGCCGGTCGAGGTCGGCGGTTTCCAGCACCCGGAGCGACCGTCCGTCGCCTCGCAGGTTTTCGATGGCGGCGATGAGCGAGCCCTCCTGTGCCTCGATCTCGCGGGCCACCCGGGCCGGCGTGACGTTCAGATGTTCGGCCAGGAGGTCGTCGCGCAGCGCGGCGATGCGGCGGGCGACCGCCTCGTCCGGCGCCTCGACCGAGATGTCGCATTCGGTGTCGAAGCCCATCGAGCGGTTGTTGAGGTTGGACGATCCGACGCGCAGGAACCGGCCGTCGGCGACCAGTACCTTGGCGTGGACGTAGATGGGTGTGCCTCCCTGGGTCACCGGGTAGTAGAGCCGGAAGCGGCCATAACGGTCGGCCTTGCGCACGATGTCGAGAAGGACCGCGCGGCTCGATCCCATGATCTCTTCTTCCAGCCAGCCGTCGGCGGTCTTGGGGTTGATGACGACGATCTCGGGTCCGGCGGGCTCGGCGAGCCGCGCGACGATCGCCTCGGCAATGCGGCGCGAGGCGAAATACTGGCTTTCGATGTAGATGTGTCGCTTGGCCGAGCGGATCGTGTCGAGGTAGAGCGCCTCGATCTCGTAGGTTCCCGGCTCGTCCTTGTAGTCGGGCGTCGTGCGCGAGACGGCGACATCGACGTCCTCGAGGCTGGCTGTGAGCCCCTCTGGCCAGATCGGCGGGCAGGGCGGCGGCGGGGCGAGGTCGTCGCCCGTGGCGCGCTTCCAGCGGTCGCGCGCAACCCGGCCGAGCGCCGCCGCAGCCTCGCCCGTCACGCAGGTCGTGACGTCATGCCAGGGTCCGTACTTGCGGCGCGTGGTCGGTCGGCGCCGGCGCGGATCGTCGTCCTTGTGGTCGCGGGTGTCCCAGCGGTCGGCGGTCATGTCGATGCCGCCGCAGAAGGCGATCACGTTGTCGATGACCGCGATCTTCTGATGATGCGCCGAGCCCGTAGGATGCGCCCCGTCGAGCTTGAAGCGGATCCGGTCCGAGGTCATCCAGTCGAGCACGAACAGGGGCGTCGTGCCGCGCCCCAGCGCCTTCAGCGTCCCGAGGTCCCATTTCAGGATGCGGATGTTGAGCTCGGGCCGGCGCTCGATCACCCAGTTCAGGAACCGGCCGAGGCGCTTGGGCGCCTTGTCGCGCGGCGCGTCGGGGTCAAGGTTGATGCGCGTGTCGAAATCCCAGCCGATCAGGACGACGTCGCGCTTGGCCTGCAGGATGGCCGACCGGAGATGGCGGAAATAGTCCGCCGCGTCGACGATCATCGCGAGCTTGCCTGCGCGGGCCACCTCTCCACAATTGCGGCCCGGCCGGATGAATCGTTGCGCTCCGTTCTCCGACATTCGGCCCCTCGTCCCGGCGATTGTCCCAGGACACAATGCAGAACGCCCGCGGTGGGTTCCCGCGGGCGTCCGGATCGTCTGTGCCAGGCCTTACTTGGGCGCGATCATCATGATCATCTGGCGCCCTTCCATCTTGGGCATGTTCTCGATCTTCGCCACCTCGGCGACGTCCGTCGCGACCCGCTGGAGAAGTTGCGCGCCAAGCTCCTGGTGGGCCATCTCGCGGCCGCGGAAGCGCAGGGTAATCTTCACCTTGTCGCCTTCCTCGAGGAACTTCATCACCGAGCGCATCTTGACGTCGTAGTCGTGCGTGTCGGTGCCCGGGCGGAACTTGATCTCCTTGATCTCGATGACCTTCTGCTTCTTGCGGGCCTCGGCCTCGCGCTTCTGGGTCTCGTACTTGAACTTGCCGAAATCCATGATCTTGCAGACCGGAGGCGTCGCGTTCGGCGAGATCTCGACGAGATCGAGCCCCGCCTCCTCGGCCAGCTGCATCGCTCTTCGGGGTTCGACGACGCCGAGATTCTCGCCTTCGGCGCCGATCAGCCGGATTTCAGTGGCCCTGATGCGTCCGTTGACGCGGGGGCCGGTCTCGCGCACCGGCGGGGCGTTGTGGGGTCTGCGGGCTATGGCTTCGGTCCTTGAGTTGTTGAATGGAGTGCCGCGCAAAATAACCACGCGGCCCGACCTGTTCAACCGCCATTTCCCGGGCGAAGTGCCTCAATTGGGCCAATTCGGCGCGAGAAAGCTTCCGTTCCGGCACCAAGTCTGGCAAACGACGGCAAGGGCGGGCCCTGGCCTGCCGTTGCTGGGGGTATTTTGGATGAAACGCACCATCGTAGCAGCCATCGTCATCGTCGCGGTATTGTTCGGCGGCTATCTCTACTACGTCGACCGGGAAGAGAAGCGCCAGGCCGAGGAGGCTGCCCGCGTGGCAGCCGAGGAAGCCGCCGCCGCACAGGCCGAGGCCGAACGCAAGGCCGCCGAGGAAGCCGCGGCCGCGGAAGCCGAGCGCCTCGCCGCCGAGCAGGCGGCTGCCGAGGAAGCCCGTCTCGCCGCCGAGGCCGAGGCCGCGGCGCAGGCGGAAGCCGAGCGCAAGGCCGCCGAGGAGGCCGCTGCCGCCGCCGAGGCAGAAGGGATCGACGCCGAGGAAGCCGCTGCCGCCGCTGAAGCCGAGCGCAAGGCTGCCGAGGAAGCGGCCGCTGCCGCTGCGGCCGAGGCGGAACGCAAGGCCGCCGAAGAGGCCGCCGCTGCCGCCCAAGCCGAAGCCGAGCGCAAGGCCGCCGAAGAGGCCGCCGCTGCCGCCCAAGCGGAAGCCGAGCGCAAGGCCGCCGAGGAAGCCGCAGCGGCCGCGCAGGCCGAAGCCGAGCGCAAGGCTGCCGAGGAAGCTGCCGCCGCCGCTGCTGCCGAGGCCGAACAGAAGGCTGCCGAGGAGGCCGCCGCTGCCGCCGAGGCCGAAAGGATTGCCGCCGAGCAAGCCGCCGATCTTCAGGCCGAGGCCGAAACGCTTCTGACCACGGACGGGTTCGACTACGACAAGGTCATCGCTCTGATCGAAGGCTCGTCGATGTCGGACGCCGATAAGCAAATGATGACCCTCGCCGTGACCACGGTGAAGGACAAGCCCGGTCTTCTGGGTGCCGTCCTGGACCGGGTCCGCGGATTGATGGGTCTCTGACCGACGGGCGGGCGCCCTTCGGGGCGCCCGGTCCGATCTCAGATACCGTCGCCGACGAAGGCTTTCTCGACCACGTATTCCAAGGGTTCGCTGTTCGCGCCCTCGCGCAGGCCGAACCCTTCCAGCACCGCCTTGACGTCGGTGTTGAAGGCGAGCGAGCCGCAGACCATCGCGCGGTCGGTCTCGGGCGAGAGCGGCGGCACGCCGAGGTCCTGGAACACCTTGCCCGAGGTCATGTTGTCGGT
>JBNLCA010000182.1:0-24154 GCA_050303575.1 Paracoccaceae bacterium | reverse complement strand
CGGAACGGGTCGCCGAGGCCGAGCGGCTGGCCGAGCAGCTCTCGGAAGAGGAGAAGGCGCGGCTTGCCGAGGCCGAGGCGGCGCGCATCCTGCGCGAGCGGCTGGAAGGGTCCGAAGAGGAGCTGACCGCCGCCACGCTGGCGCTGGAAGAGGAACGCAAGAAGGCCGAGGAAACGCTGACGCTTCTGGCCGCCGCCGAGGCGGCGCGCACGGAACTTGAAGGCCGGGTCGCGGAACTTTCCGAGGCCGAGGAGAAGGCGGCGCTTCTCGCCGTGGCGCAGGACCGGCTGGCGCAGGAAACCGCTGCGGCGGCGGAAAGCCAGCGACGGGTGACGCTTCTCAACCAGCAGATCGCCGCGCTCAGGACGCAGCTGACGGCGCTGCAAGGGTTGCTCGACGCGGCAGAGGAACGCGACGTGGCGGCGAACGTGCAGATCGAGTCGCTCGGGTCGGATCTCAACGCGGCGCTGGCACAGGTCGCCGCCGAACAGCGCCGCCGGGCCGAACTCGAGGAGGCCGAGCGCAAGCGGGCCGAAGAGGAAGCGGCGCGCCTCGCTGCGGAAAGCGAAGGGCTGAAGGAGAATGCCGAGGAGCTGGAACGCTACCGGTCGGAATTCTTCGGCCGGCTGCGTGACCTTCTGGCCGGCCGCGAGGGCGTGCGCGTTGTCGGGGACCGTTTCGTGTTCTCGTCCGAAGTGCTGTTCGAGCCCGGCTCGGCGGTGCTGGCGCCCGAGGGCCGCGACCAGATCGCCAACGTCGCCGCGCTTCTGACCGAGGTCGCGGCCGAGATCCCGCCCGAGCTCGACTGGATCCTGCGGGTCGACGGCCATACCGACAACGTGCCGCTTCTTGGCAACGGCAAGTATGCCGACAACTGGGAACTCAGCCAGGGCCGCGCGCTGTCGGTCGTGCGCTTCCTGGTGGACGATCTGGGCTTCCCGCCCGAGCGGCTGGCAGCGACAGGCTTCGGCGAATATCGCCCGGTGGCCGAGGACGACACGCCCGAGGCGCGGGCACAGAACCGGCGGATCGAGCTGAAGCTGACCGAGCGCTGAGGCTCAGCCACCGTTGTCGGGCATGTAGGCGGGCGGGTCGAGCCAGAGGGGTTCGGGCGTGCCTCCGCAGCTCTGGTCGTTGGCCGCATCGAACGGATCGACCGGCCGGTCGTCCCTGGTAAGGGTGAAGCGCAATTCGGCGGCGCGGCCGATGACCTCGCCCATCGGCCCGCGGCGGCCGGGCGCGACATATGTGTGCGAGAGGCCGCAATAGCGCGTCAGCCAACCGCCGCCATGATCGAGCAGAACGCAGCCGCCGCCGACCTGGGTGATCCGTCCCGGCGCGGCGGAGAGAACGTCGGCCAGCCCTTCGTCCATGGCGAGGTCGGTGCCGGCAAGCCCGTCCTCGGTCAACGGCCCGCAGGTGAAGTCCACCTTGCCGGGTCCGGGGTCGCGGTCGGGATAGGCCGCGATCCGGCAATCCGTGCCCGGCGTGCAATCGAGAGGCAGCGCGAAGCGCGGATCGCGGGCGAGAGACGGCGAGGCGAGGACCGCGGCGGCGAGGGCGAGGCGAAGCACCGGCCCGGTGCTCAGCGCGGCAGCGGCACGCTGCGCAGGGGCTTGCCGCCGTTGATCAGAAGCTTGCCCCCGGGCTTCAGCGCGGCGGCGATGCGGGGAATCGCCAGCGCGGCGGCCTCGGGGTCGCGCCCGTCGAGCGCCCCGACGTCCACGGCAATGGCGAGGTCGAACGGCGCGTCGTCGCGGTCCAGCCGGAACTCCTCGACCGTTGCGGTGCGGAAGGCGAGCCGGCCGGCCATCACCTCGGCGCGCGAGACGCGCACGGCGCGGCGGACGACGCTGGTCGAGCGGTCGATGCCAAGGACGAAGCCGCCCTCCATCCGGCCGACGATGGCACGGGCGAGCGCGCCGGTTCCGCAGCCGATCTCGAGGATGCGAAGTCCTCGCTTGAGGGGGAGGGCGTCCAGGATCTCGGCGAGGCGGGGCGACAGGGGCATGATCGGGCCGGGCTACTCGTCTGAAGGGGTGGTCAACTGTGACCGGAACACTAGCCTATGTGTCGGGTTCGGTGAAGCGGCGCCTTCGCCCGCATCCCGCTTCGGGTCCGGCTGTTGCCGGCGCGCCTGTGCCGGGTGCCGGAACGAAGCGGGCGCCCGCATGGGGCGCCCGATGTGCCGTCAATCGGCGGTTAGAAGCGGCGGCTTGTTCCGCGTGATGCGCGGCTTGTCCGGCTCGGAGATCTCGAGGTCGATCTTGCCGTCCTTCAGATCGACGCGCACCACTCCGCCCTTGGCCAGCCGGCCGAAGAGCAGCTCTTCCGCCAGCGGCTTCTTGATATGCTCCTGGATGACGCGGGCCAGCGGCCGCGCCCCCATCCGGTCGTCGTAGCCCTTGTCGGCCAGCCACTCGGCCGCCGGCTTGGTCAGTTCGATCGTGACGCCACGGTCCATCAACTGCGCTTCGAGCTGCATCACGAACTTGTCGACGACCTGAAGGATGACCTCTTTCGGCAGCGGCGCGAACGAGATGATCGCGTCAAGCCGGTTGCGGAACTCGGGCGTGAAGGTCCGCTCGATCGCGGCGGTGTCCTCGCCCTCGCGGTGGGTCCGGCCGAAGCCGATCGAGGCCTTGGCCATGTCCGCCGCGCCGGCGTTCGAGGTCATGATCAGGATCACGTTCCGGAAGTCCGTCGTCCGGCCGTTGTGGTCGGTCAGCTTGCCGTGGTCCATCACCTGCAGGAGGATGTTGTAGACATCCGGATGCGCCTTCTCGATCTCGTCGAGGAGAAGCACGCAATGCGGGTTCTGGTCGACCCGGTCGGTAAGCATGCCGCCCTGGTCGAAGCCGACATAGCCCGGCGGCGCGCCGATCAGGCGCGAGACGGCGTGTTTCTCCATGTACTCGGACATGTCGAAGCGGATCAGCTCGACGCCGAGCGAAGACGCGAGCTGCTTGGCCACCTCGGTCTTGCCGACGCCCGTGGGGCCGGCGAAGAGGTAGTTGCCGATCGGCTTCTCCGGCTCGCGCAGGCCGGCGCGCGCCAGCTTGATTGCCGACGAAAGCGCCTCGATCGCGGCGTCCTGGCCGAAGACCACGCGCTTCAGCGCGGCCTCGAGGTCCTTCAGGACCTCGGCATCGTCCTTCGACACGTTCTTCGGCGGGATGCGCGCGATCTTGGCCACGACGGCCTCGATCTCCTTGGCGCCGATGGTCTTGCGGCGCTTGGACTCCGCGACCAAGTGCTGCGCCGCCCCCGCCTCGTCGATCACGTCGATCGCCTTGTCGGGCAGCTTGCGGTCGTGGATGTACCGCGCTGCCAGTTCCACCGCCGACTTGATCGCGTCATGCGTGTAGCGGATGTCGTGGTGCTTTTCGAAGTAGGGCTTCAGCCCTTCGAGGATCTTGATCGAATCCGCCACCGACGGTTCGTTCACGTCGATCTTCTGGAAGCGCCGGGAAAGCGCCCGGTCCTTCTCGAAATGCTGGCGGAACTCCTTGTAGGTGGTCGAACCCATGCAGCGCAGCTTGCCGCCCTGAAGCGCCGGCTTCAGGAGGTTCGAAGCGTCCATCGCACCGCCCGAGGTGGCACCGGCGCCGATCACCGTATGGATCTCGTCGATGAAGAGGATCGCGTCGGGATGCTCTTCCAGTTCCTTGACGACGGCCTTCAGCCGCTCCTCGAAATCGCCGCGATAGCGGGTGCCGGCCAGAAGCGCACCCATGTCGAGCGAGAAGATGGTCGACTTCGCCAGCACGTCCGGGGTCTGCCCCTCGACGATCTTCTTGGCCAGACCCTCGGCGATGGCGGTCTTGCCGACACCGGGATCGCCCACCAGGAGCGGGTTGTTCTTGCGCCGGCGGCACAGCACCTGGATGCAGCGCTCGACCTCGGGCTCGCGGCCGATCAGCGGATCGACGTCGCCCTTGGTCGCCTTGGCGTTCAGGTTGACGCAATACTTGGCCAGCGCGCTTTCCTTCGCCTCGCCCTGCGCCTCGGACTTGGGCTGCGCCTTTTCCTCTTCTTCCTCGGCGCCCGTCACCGGACGCGTCTCGCCGTAGGCCGAGTTCTTGGCGACGCCGTGGGCGATAAAGTTCACCGCGTCGTAGCGCGTCATCTCCTGGTCCTGCAGGAAGTAGGCGGCGTTCGATTCACGCTCGGCGAAGATGGCGACAAGGACGTTCGCGCCCGTCACCTCGGTCCGGCCCGACGATTGCACGTGGATCGCGGCGCGCTGGATGACGCGCTGGAAGGCTGCGGTGGGCACCGCTTCCGAGCCCTCGACCTGGGTGACCAGGGTCGAGAGGTCGTCGTCGATGAACTCGACAAGCGTGCGGCGCAGCTCGTCGAGATCGACGTTGCAGGCCTTCATGACCTTGGCGGCATCAGGCTCGTCGATGAGCGCGAGCAGCAGGTGTTCGAGCGTCGCGAGTTCGTGCCGGCGTGCGTTTGCAAGCGCCAACGCGGAATGGATCGCGGTTTCGAGGGTGCTGGAGAACGAAGGCACGCGCGGTGCTCCTTTCCTTGATGGCGGAGAGGGGGAGGACCCTCGCCAACCTTGGCCTCATATTCCTAAAGTTCGGTGTTCTTCGGCCGTCTTCAAGACGTTTCTTCTAAAATCGGGTCAGATTGAGGCCGTTCGATGAAAAGTGATCGACAAACGATCACTTGGGCCTGTCAGAACCGATCCTTGCGCCGGCGGATCTCGGCGAAGACTTCCGCATCGGATGCGTCGGACATGGACATCAATGCCTTCACCTCGGGGACGGAGGCCCTGAGGAAGGGATTGGTCGCCAATTCCTCGGCAAGTGTCGAAGGCACCGTTGCCTGCCCCTTGGCCCGGGCCGCGCGCACCTTCTCCGCACGAGAGATAAGCGCAGCGTTCTCGGGTTCAATGGTCAGCGCGAAACGGGCGTTCGATTCCGTGTATTCATGGCCCGAGCAGACGATGGTCTCGGGCGGCAGCGCGGCCAGCTTCGTGAGCGACGACCACATCTGTGGGGGCGTGCCCTCGAAGAGCCGCCCGCAGCCCAGCGCCATCAGGCTGTCGGCCGTGAAGACGGCGTCGGCGACGGGAAAATGGAAGGCGATGTGGCCGACCGTGTGGCCGGGAACGTCAATCACCCTGCCCGAGACGGCGCCGATCTCGACATGGTCGCCCTCGGCCACCTGGTTGTCGAGCCGGGGCAGCCGGTGCTTGTCGGCGGCGGCGCCGGTCACCTTGGCGCCGGTCGCCTCGCGCAGGGCGTCGACGCCGTCGATATGGTCGGCATGGTGGTGTGTGATCAGGATATCCGTCAGCTTCCAGCCCCGCTCCATCAGAACGACCTCGATCGGACGCTCATCGGGAACGTCGACGACGGCGGTGGCGCCGGTTTCGGGATTGTGCAGCAGGAAGGCGTAGTTGTCCTGCAGGCACGGGACGGTGACGATTTCCAAAGTCATGCGACGAGGATAGGCTGGCCAAACGCCGGTGTCGAGACAGGGAAGCCATACCCGATGCACCTCGATGTGCTTGATCTGAGAAGCTTCTACTACCGGACGAACCTCGGCCGGGTGGCGCAGAAGGCCGTCCGTGACCAGGTTCTCGACCTCTGGCCCGAGGCCAAGGGCCAGACCGTGGTGGGCTTCGGCTTCGCGGTGCCGCTGCTGCGGCCTTATCTCGCCCAGGCACGACGGGTGATCGGGCTGATGCCGGGGCCCCAGGGGGTGATGCCGTGGCCTGCGGGGATGGAGAATGTTTCGGTCCTCTGCGAGGAGACCCTGTGGCCCATTCCGACGGGTTTCGTCGACAAGCTGGTCCTGATGCACGGGCTCGAGACGTCCGAGCGGCCCTCGGCGGTGCTCGAGGAGGCGTTCCGCGTCCTTGGACCCGGCGGCCGGCTGATGATCGTGGTGCCGCATCGTGGCGGGATGTGGGCGCGGTCGGACCGGACGCCCTTCGGCTACGGCCGGCCCTACAGTCTGGGTCAGCTCGAGTCACAGTTGCGCCGGCATTCCTTCCAGGTCGAGGGTCACCGCGCCGCGCTCTACGCGCCGCCCTCGGACCGGCGCTTCTGGCTGAAGACCGCGCCCTTCTGGGAACGCGTGGGCCAGAGCCTACCCTCGGGCCTTGCGGCGGGCGTGCTGGCGGTCGAGGCGACCAAGCAGGTCTACGCGCCGCGCTCGCCCGGCCTGAAGGATGTCGTGCGCCGGCCGCTGGAAGTGCTCGAAGGCGTGGGCAAACCGGTCCCGACTCCGGGCTGACTCGGACGCAAAGGCCGGTTTCGGACCCGGATTCCCCGCCCGCGCACCGTGCCGGAAGTGCCGCACTGCGGCGCGAAACGCGCAAGTGCCTGAAACTCAAGCAATTCAAGGTTGGGGATAGGTTGCTATACCCGGTTGCGGGGCGAAATGCGCTCTGCTACACCCCGCCCGACTTCGGAAGCGCGAGGGCCCTCGCGCCTCCCAATCAGCCTCATGCCGAACCACTCTCTCAGGTCTGAGGCGCAGCGAACCGGAAGGTGGACGTGTCCGAACCTGCTTCGATCTCCGCTGGCATCGCCGCGCGCTACGCGGCCGCCCTTTTTGACCTCGCCAAGTCCGACAAGGCCCTCAAGTCCCTCGAGGCCGATACCGACGCGCTAGACGCCGCGCTGAAGGACAGCGCCGACCTGCGTGCGCTGATCGGCTCGCCGATCTACTCGCGCGACGAGCAGGGCAGGGCGATCTCGGCCATCGCCAAGAAGATGGAACTGTCGGAGCTGGTCTCGAACACGCTGGCGCTGATGTCGTCCAAGCGCCGCCTCTTCGTCCTGCCGCAGCTGGTCGCGCGCTTGCGCGCCATGATCGCCGAGGACAAGGGCGAGGTGACTGCCGAAGTAACGTCCGCCAAGGCGCTGACCAAGGCGCAGTCGGACGAACTCGCCAAGACGCTGAAGGACCGCTTCGGCAAGACCATCAAGCTGAACACCGCCGTCGATGAAAGCCTCATCGGCGGCCTCGTCGTGAAAGTGGGCTCGAAGATGATCGACACCTCGATCCGCTCGAAGCTCGCAGCCCTCCAGAACACCATGAAAGAGGTCGGATAATGGGTATCCAAGCCGCTGAAATCTCCGCGATCCTCAAGGAGCAGATCAAGAACTTCGGCAAGGAAGCCGAAGTTGCGGAAGTCGGCCACGTGCTGTCGGTCGGCGACGGCATCGCCCGCGTCCACGGCCTCGACAACGTCCAGGCGGGCGAGATGGTCGAGTTTCCGGGCGGCATCCGCGGCATGGCGCTGAACCTCGAGACCGACAACGTCGGTATCGTGATCTTCGGCGACGACCGCTCGATCAAGGAAGGCGACGTCGTCAAGCGCACCAAGTCGATCGTGGACGTGCCGGTGGGCGACGCCCTGCTCGGCCGCGTCGTCGACGCGCTGGGCAACCCGATCGACGGCAAGGGCCCGATCGTGACCAAGCAGCGCTCGGTCGCGGACGTGAAGGCGCCGGGCATCATTCCCCGCCGCTCGGTGCACGAGCCGATGGCGACCGGCCTGAAGGCCGTCGACGCCATGATCCCGATCGGCCGCGGCCAGCGCGAGCTGATCATCGGCGACCGCCAGACCGGCAAGACCGCCGTGGCGCTCGACACGATCCTCAACCAGAAGTCGTACAACGACGCCGCGGGCGAGGATGAATCGAAGAAGCTCTACTGCGTCTACGTCGCCGTCGGCCAGAAGCGCTCGACCGTCGCGCAGCTGGTGAAGAAGCTGGAAGAGACCGGCGCGATGGCCTACTCGATCGTCGTCGCCGCCACCGCGTCCGACCCGGCGCCGATGCAGTTCCTCGCGCCCTATTCGGCGACCGCGATGGGCGAGTTCTTCCGCGACAACGGCCGCCACGCGCTGATGATCTACGACGACCTCTCCAAGCAGGCCGTCGCCTATCGCCAGATGTCGCTTCTGCTGCGCCGTCCGCCGGGCCGCGAAGCCTATCCGGGCGACGTCTTCTACCTGCATTCGCGCCTGCTCGAGCGTTCGGCCAAGCTGAACGCCGACAACGGGGCCGGCTCGCTTACCGCGCTGCCGATCATCGAAACCCAGGCGGGCGACGTGTCGGCCTACATCCCGACCAACGTTATCTCGATCACCGACGGCCAGATCTTCCTCGAGACCGAACTCTTCTTCCAGGGCATCCGTCCGGCCGTGAACACGGGTCTCAGCGTGTCGCGCGTTGGCTCGTCCGCGCAGACCAACGCGATGAAGTCGGTCGCCGGCCCGGTCAAGCTGGAACTGGCGCAGTACCGCGAGATGGCCGCCTTCGCGCAGTTCGGTTCGGACCTCGACGCCTCGACCCAGCGGCTTCTGAACCGCGGCGCGCGCCTGACCGAGCTGATGAAGCAGCCGCAATATTCGCCGCTGACCAACGCCGAGATCGTCTGCATCATCTGGGCCGGCACCAAAGGCTTCCTCGACAAGCTGCCGGTGAACCAGGTCGGCCGCTTCGAGGCGGGCCTGCTTGCCCACATGCGCAAGAACCGCAAGGACGTGCTGGACTACATCACGACCGAGGACCCGAAGATCAAGGGCGAGGCCGAGGACAAGATCCGCGCCGCCGTCGAGGAATTCGCCAAGGACTTCGCGTAAGCGGGGCCCCAGAGGGGACGGATAGATGCCCAGTCTGAAGGACCTCAAGAACCGGATCGAAAGCGTCAAGTCGACGCGGAAGATCACCAAGGCGATGCAGATGGTCGCCGCGGCCAAGCTGCGCCGCGCCCAGGAGGCCGCCGAGGCCGCCCGGCCCTATGCCGAGCGGTTCAACGCCGTCATGTCGAACCTTGCCGGCTCGGCGAAAGGCGCCGAAGGCGCGCCGCGTCTCCTCAGCGGGACCGGTTCGGACAAGACCCACCTTCTGGTGGTGATGACCTCCGAGCGCGGCCTCTGCGGTGGTTTCAACTCGACGATCGTGCGGCTGGCCCGCACGAAGATCGCCGAGCTTCTGGCCGCCGGCAAGACGGTCAAGATCCTGACCGTCGGCAAGAAGGGCCGCGAGCAGCTGAAGCGCGACTATGCCAACCTCTTCGTCGGACACGTCGATCTCGGCCAGGTCAAGCGCGTCGGCTACAGTGACGCGGTCGGCGTCGCCAAGGACATCCTGACCCGCTTCGAGGCCGGCGAGTTCGACGTCGCGACGATCTTCTACAACCAGTTCCAGTCGGTGATCAGCCAGATCCCGACCGCGCAGCAGGTGATCCCCGCCACCTTCGAGGGCGAGCCCGACACGTCGGTCTACACCTACGAACCCGGCGAGGACGAGATCCTGGAAGAGCTTCTGCCGCGCGGCGTGGCGACCCAGGTCTTCACCGCGCTTCTGGAGAACGCAGCCTCGGAACAGGGCGCGCGGATGACCGCGATGGACAACGCCACCCGCAATGCGGGCGACATGATCGACCGGCTGACCATCGTCTACAACCGCTCGCGCCAGGCCGCGATCACCAAGGAACTCATCGAAATCATTTCGGGCGCCGAGGCGCTCTGACCGAACCGGAGTAATCGAAATGGCCAACGCTCAAGGCAAAGTGACACAGGTGATCGGCGCCGTCGTCGACGTTCAGTTCGACGACCAGCTGCCGGCGATCCTGAACGCGCTCGAGACCACCAACAACGGCAAGCGCCTGGTCCTCGAGGTTGCCCAGCACCTCGGCGAGAACACGGTTCGCACCATCGCCATGGACGCGACCGAGGGCCTTGTCCGCGGCGAGAAGGTCACCGACACCGCTGCCCCGATCACCGTGCCGGTTGGCGACGAGACGCTCGGCCGGATCATCAACGTGATCGGCGAGCCCATTGACGAGAAGGGCCCGGTCAATTCCAAGGAAAGCCGCGCCATCCACCAGCCGGCGCCGGACTTCGCCTCGCAGTCGACGGAATCGGAAATCCTCGTCACCGGCATCAAGGTCATCGACCTCCTCGCCCCCTACACCAAGGGCGGCAAGATCGGCCTCTTCGGCGGTGCCGGCGTGGGCAAGACGGTGCTGATCCAGGAACTCATCAACAACATCGCCAAGGTGCACTCGGGCTATTCGGTTTTCGCCGGCGTGGGCGAGCGGACCCGCGAAGGCAACGACCTCTACCACGAGTTCATCGACTCGGGCGTCATCAACATCGACAACCTGACGGAATCGAAAGTGGCCCTCGTCTACGGCCAGATGAACGAGCCGCCGGGCGCCCGTGCCCGCGTCGCGCTGACCGGCCTGACGCTGGCCGAGCAGTTCCGCGACCAGTCGGGGACCGACGTTCTCTTCTTCGTCGACAACATCTTCCGCTTCACCCAGGCGGGTTCGGAAGTGTCGGCGCTTCTGGGCCGTATTCCCTCGGCCGTGGGCTACCAGCCGACGCTTGCCACCGACATGGGCGCGCTGCAGGAGCGGATCACCTCGACCAAGAACGGCTCGATCACCTCGGTGCAGGCGATCTACGTTCCGGCCGACGACCTGACCGACCCGGCGCCGGCCACGTCCTTCGCTCACCTCGACGCCACGACCGTTCTGTCGCGCGCCATCTCCGAGCTCGGCATCTACCCGGCCGTGGACCCGCTCGACTCGACCTCGCGCCTGATGGACCCCGCCGTCGTCGGTGAAGAGCACTACCGTGTCGCCTTCGCCGTGCAGGGGATCCTTCAGCGCTACAAGTCGCTGCAGGACATCATCGCCATTCTCGGCATGGACGAGCTTTCGGAAGAGGACAAGCTGACCGTGGCGCGCGCCCGGAAGATCCAGCGCTTCCTCAGCCAGCCCTTCGACGTGGCGCAGGTCTTCACCGGCTCGCCGGGTGTGCAGGTGCCGCTGGAAAAGACCATCGCGTCGTTCAAGGCCGTGGTCGAGGGCGAGTACGACCACCTGCCGGAAGCCGCCTTCTACATGGTCGGCGACATCGAAGAGGCGAAGGCCAAGGCCCAGAAACTGGCTGCCGAGGCGGCCTGAGGAGGAGACGATGCGTCTCGATATCGTAACGCCCGAGCGCCAGCTTCTGTCGGCCGAGGCGACGTCGGTGCAGATCCCCGGCGCCGAGGGCGACATGACGGTGATGGAGGGCCATGAGCGCACCATCACCACGCTCCGGCCCGGCGTCATCACGGCGGCGACGTCCGAGGGCGAGAAGACCTTCGCGGTGACCGGCGGATTCGCCGAGATCACGGCCGAGGCCTGCTCGATCATCGCCGAGCGCAGCCATGCCACCGGCGACATGACCCAGGACATCTTCGACGAGATGATGTCCGAAGCACGGGCGAAGCACGAGGACGCCAAGGCGCAGAACCTGCCCGGTCCGGCGGACGAGGCGGTCAAGCTGATGGCCGACATGGTCGCCATGGGCAGCCATATCGGGCTTTCGCCGCGCTCCTGACGGATCGCAAATCCGTGAACGGCCCCGCCCCCGCGCGGGGCTGCTTCATTTCTGACTTGCCTAAAGATGGATCCCCCGCACAAACTGCTGCGCTGTAGGGTTCAAGGTGATGAAACAGTTTTCAGCAGGCGCGATTGCGATCGACCAGGGTGTCGTCAACCTGATTTCGGACTTCGATACCGGCGGCGAGATGTGGTCGAGCCAGGGCCCGCGCGAGCGACGCGCGGAGGTGCGGTTCGCGGGCAAGTTCCGCGCGCCGCCGGTCGTGCATCTGTCGCTCTCGATGTTCGACATGGACCACAAGCACAATCAGCGGTTCGATCTCGAGGCGGTCGAGATCTCCGAGACCGGCTTCATCATCGTCTTCCGTACCTGGTCGGACACCCGCATCGCCCGCGCCCGCGCCGCCTGGATGGCGGTCGGCAACACCGGCCACGAGGACGACTGGGACGTGCCCTGAGCAAGTGCTTTCGGCGGCCTCGCTGCGCTCGGTAGCTTCGTTGGTATGCCTCCGCTTCGCTTCGAACTTTAGCTTGCCGCCGCTTCGCTTCTGCTGGGGGCGCTGCCCCCGTCGCTCTGAAGTGCGACTGCCCCGGAGTGTTTCCGGCACAAGGAAGCAGGCTGACGCTACCAGCCCCTCTTTTGGTCTCAAATATTCTCGGGGGTGAATTGAGCCGCAGGCTCAAGAGGGGGCAGACAGCCCCCTTTCTGCCGCGGCGGAGCCGAGGCCACCGAAAGCCCTGCCGCGCGGCAGTCGCGGCCGGGCCCGCCGGGCAGTCTTGCGGAGCGCAGCTCCGTAGCGGAGACCGGCGGGAGCCCCCGACCACGCTCAGACGAGGTTCGGCGGCGGGCGGCCCTCGGCCATGGCGCGGACATTCTCGACCGACATCATCCCCATGTTCACCCGGACATCGAGAGCCGCGGTGCCGAGATGCGGAAGGAGGGTGGTATTTTCCATCGCGATGAGCTCGGCCGGGACCTTCGGCTCGTGTTCGTAGACGTCGAGCCCGGCGGCCCAGATCTGACCGTCCTTCAGGGCCGCGATCAGCGCCTGTTCGTCGACCACGTCGCCGCGCGAGATGTTGACGAAGACGGCGTGCTTCTGCATCGCGCCAAAGAAGGCCGCGTCGATCAGGTGATGCGTCGCCGCCCCGCCCGGCACGGCGACGACGACGATGTCGGCCGCGCCTGCCACCGCCTGGGCGTCGGCCAGCTGTTCGGCCGGCACGCCCGGGTCCTCGACCTTCGAGCGGTTGTGAAACACGACCTTCATGCCGAACCCGTGATGGCAGCGCCTGGCGATGGCCTTGCCGATCCGGCCGAGGCCGATGATCCCGACCGTGCGGCCGGTGACATGCATCCCCAGCATCTGCACCGGCGACCAGCCGATCCACTTGCCGGCGCGCACCACGCGCTCGCCCTCGCCCGCCCGCCGGCAGGTCGCCAGGATCAGGGTCATCGCAATGTCGGCCGTCGCGTCGGTCACCGCGCCCGGCGTGTTCGACACCTGTACCCCTGCCGCATTCGCCGCCTTCACGTCGATATGATTGTAGCCCACACCGAAGTTGGCGAGGATCTTTGTCCGCGGCTCGGGCACTTGCGCGAAGGCCTCCGCGTTGAACGCGTCGCCCAGCGTCGGGATCACCGCGTCGTAGTCGCGGAGCGCCGCGACCGCCTCGTCAAGGGTCAGGGGATCGGTCTCGTCGCGCCGCGTGACGTCGAACGACTCCTCGGCCGCCGCGATGACCGCGTCGGGCAGCGTGCGGGTGATCAGAACCTTCGGTTTCAAAAGAGCCTCCCTCCGATAGGTACGTCCTGGTCCGGGCGCAGCAGCACCACCTCGCCGCCCTCGTCCGGCACGCCAAGGACCAGAACCTCGGACATGAACTTGCCGATCTGGCGCGGCGGGAAGTTCACCACCGCGATGACCTCGCGGCCGATGAGCGCCTCGGGCGTGTAGTGCTTCGTGATCTGCGCCGAGCTTTTCTTCTCGCCGATCTCGGGACCGAAATCGACAAGCAGCTTGATCGCGGGCTTGCGCGCCTCGGGGAACGGTTCGGCATGGGTGATGCGGCCGACGCGGATGTCGACGTTCAGGAAATCGTCGAAAGTGATGGTCATTTGCCGAGCTCCCGGCCGCGCTCGGCGGCGGCATGAACGGCGCGTCTCAGAAGCGTCGGGAAACCGGTCTCGTCGTCCATCAACACCTGAAGCGCGGCGGCGGTGGTGCCGCCCGGGCTGGTGACGTTGACGCGCAGTTGCGCCGGGTCCTCCTCGGCCTCCTCGGCAAGCGCCCCGGCACCGGCGACGGTCGCGCGGGCGAGCTTCAGCGACAGGGCGGCCGGCAGCCCCTCGGCCTCGCCGGCCGCGGCAAGTGTCTCGATCAGGTGGAAGACGTATGCCGGGCCGGAGCCCGAGACGGCGGTCACAGCGTCCATCTGGTGCTCGCCGTCCAGCCGCACGACCTGGCCCACCGCCGAAAGGAGCGCCTCGGCGAGCCTCAGGTGATCCTCGGTCGCCTTGGCGTTGCCGGTGATCGCGGTGATACCCTTCGAGATGGCCGCCGGCGTGTTCGGCATGGCGCGGACGATGGGAGTCGCCTCGCCCAGCATCTTCTCGAATGTCGCGATCGGCGTGCCGGCGGCGATCGAGAGGAACAGGGTCTCGCCGCCGCCCAGCGCGGCCAAGGTCGGCAGCGCCTCGGCCATCATCTGCGGCTTGACCGCGACCAGGACGATGGCGGGCGTCTGGGGCAATGCGGCGTTCAGCCTGAGCCCGTCACCTTCCAGCGCCGCCAGCCAGTCCGACGGCTTGGGGTCGATCACCGTCACCGACGACGGCGCCAGGCCGGAGTGGAGCCAGCCGGCCAGCATCGCCGAACCCATCTTGCCGCAGCCCAGAAGCACCAGCCCGCGGCTGTGCACGTCGTCCATGTCCATGGGCGTCCCCCGAAAGTCCGGGGAACCTTAGGCGGCGCGTCCGGGGGGTGCAATGCCGGGCGGTCAGCGTCCGGCCGGATGCGGGAGCCGTGCGGTCAGTGCCCGAAGACGGTGCGGCTTCGTGCCGGAGTTGGAGCGGCACGGGCCGCTCGGCACCGGTCGAGGCAGGCAAAGCGCCCGCGCGTCGGGCGATCGGCTGGTCATGGCGGCGAGGAGGGCAGCGATGGCTGCCGGGGTCGGGGCCCGTTTCATGAATCTTTCTCCAAATCGGCGTCTCAAATCGCGTCCGGCGCAAATACCGCCCGCCGGCTCCGGTTCCCTAGCGTCAATGCCGGGCAAAGTCGATGCGGCAATTCCGACCCATCCGGGCCAGCATGGTATGGCTGTCGCGCGAACCGGGCGCTGCCAACCGGCTCAGGACGGCCCGGGCCTCAGGCCCGGCCGTAGGCCTCGGCGATGGCGATCTGCATCGCCTCCGACGCCGGGCGGCCGCCCCAGGTCACCAGCTGGAACGCCGGGTAGAACCGCTCGGACGTTCCGACGGCGGTGCCGATCAGCCGGTCGATCTGCTCGGGGTTTGCCATCTGGCCGCCGGTCAGCACCAGGCCGTAACGCCAGACCATCAGGCGCTGCTCGTGCCAGTAGGTGAAGGCCCCGGCCCAGCAATTGTCGTTCACCTGGTTCAGCGCCTCGTAAAGCGCTCCCAGCCGCTCTTCCGGCGGGTCCATCTCGAAGGTGCAGATCAGGCGCAGCGTCTCGTCCTGGTGCGACCAGGCGAGCGTGATCGAATAGGTGCGCCACTGTCCTTCCACCGCCATGGCGATCTGGTCGTCGGTGACGCGGTCGAAGTCCCAGTCATGGTGTTCGGCGAGCGTTTCAACGATGTCGATCGGGTGAAGGTCGTCCGTGTTCAGATAGTGCTCTGACAGCGCCATTCCCTCTGCCTCGTTCTTTTTAGCCTCTTTCGGGCCGGAACCCACCAGAGGCTGCGTCGTTTACAAGGACCGGCGTTGCCCGCGCCGGGTCCTTACAAGATATGGTGATATAGCTCTTGACTCCTGTAAAGAAGAAAGTCGTCCGGTTGCGGCCCCCGGATGCCAAATGCCCGCTAAATCACCGCAGCATATCGGAGAATCTCCGTTTCAACTGAGTCGCTTAGGCCTTGTGTGGCACCCGCATGAAGATTTTCACATCGACCCGGACGGCGCCGCGGATCCGCAACTTCGCGTTGGACAGCGCCGCATCCCGAGACGTAATATGAGGTGGGGATCGTTTTTGGCCCCGTGTGGTTCCAGTAGTTGGCGTGTCGCCGAGAAGAGCGAAAAGCACTTCTGTCGGGCAGTAAGAATTTTGTGTCTTAATCAACTAAGATCGAATGATCCCATATACTTAAAGACAATTTCTCTTGTTGATCTGGTCGGGTAAGGAAGTCTCATGCTTCTGACACCCAAACGTTCAAATGACGTCAAGGCCAGGATCCAGACAGCCGTCGAGACGGCTCTGAAGGCCCGTGACATTTCCGCACGGCGCGCTTCGCTGGACGTGGTCGGCAATGACGGCCTGATCCGCGACATCCGCGCGGGCAGGTTGCCGGGAGTGGATCGTCTTGAAGCACTGTTCGAATATCTCGGGCTCGAGTTCTACTTCGGCTCGCCGCGATCGGGGATCGACGCGGACGCCGTCATGAAGGGCCCGAACGGCGAAAGCTCGGCCTCTGGCTTCGTGGCCATTGCTTGGCACAGCCTGTCGCCCCGACCGCCGGGGCGGATCAACGCGCCCGTGGCACTGTCGCGCGAATGGCTGGCCGCGATCGCGCTAGATCCGGCCGATCTGGCCGCAGTGATGCTCGACCCCACGTCGGCCGCCGTCCTGCTGGTCGATCCCTCGGCCAGCCAGAAGGACGGTCCGGCGCTCTGGTGCTACCGCGAGGGCGGCCGCGTCGCGGTGGGACGCATCCAGTTCGAGGCCGGCATGACCATCTTCCTGCCCGACACGCGCGACGGCAAGGCGCGGGTCCTGCAGGGCGACGACCGGGCCAAGGTCACCTTCCTCGGCCGCGTCGTCTGGCCGGGCGAGCTTCTCCAAAAGCCCTGACCGCGGGCCCTCCGGGGCTTGTGCGCCCCCGGCCGCTCGCCTATGCCGGAGCCTGCCAGATGACGGGAGGATCCGATGCTCAAGCGCGTTGTAGACAAGTCGAAGCTGCCCAGCCGCCACGTGACCGAAGGGCCCGAACGCGCCCCGCAGCGCAGCTATTTCTACGCGATGGGCATCACCGAGGAAGAGATCCACCAGCCCTGGGTCGGTGTCGCCACCTGCTGGAACGAGGCCGCGCCCTGCAACATCGCGCTGAACCGGCAGGCCCAGGTCGTCAAGCAGGGCGTGAAGAAGGGCGGCGGCACGCCGCGCGAGTTCACCACCATCACCGTGACCGACGGCATCGCGATGGGGAACGAGGGGATGCGCTCGTCGCTCGCCTCGCGTGACGCCATCGCCGACACCGTGGAGCTGACCATGCGCGGACACAGCTACGACGCGCTCGTCGGGCTGGCAGGCTGCGACAAGTCGCTGCCCGGCATGATGATGGCGATGGTGCGGCTGAACGTGCCTTCGGTCTTCATCTACGGCGGCTCGATCCTGCCCGGCCGGATGGGCGGCAAGGACGTCACCGTGCAGGACGTGTTCGAAGGCGTCGGCAAGCATCAGGCCGGCACGATGACCGAGGCCGAACTCGAAATCCTCGAGCGGATCGCCTGCCCGTCGGCCGGCGCCTGCGGCGCGCAGTACACCGCGAACACGATGGCCTGCGTCTCGGAGGCGATTGGTCTGGCGCTCCTGAATTCCTCGGGCGCGCCGGCGCCCTACGAGTCCCGCGACCAGTTCTGCGAGGCCTCGGGCGTCGCGGTGATGAACCTGATCGAGAACAACATCCGCGCGCGCGACGTCGTCACACGCAAATCACTGGAAAACGCCGCCCGCGTCGTCGCCTGCACCGGCGGCTCGACCAACGCCGGCCTGCACCTTCCTGCCATCGCCCACGAGGCGGGGATCGAGTTCGATCTCTTCGACGTTGCCGACATCATGCGCGACACGCCCTATTTCGTGAACCTGCGGCCGGGCGGCGAGTATGTCGCCAAGGACCTCTACGAGGTCGGCGGCGTGCCGGTGGTGATGAAGGAACTGGCCAAGGCCGGCTTGCTGCATCTCGATTGCATGACCGCCTCGGGCAAGACGCTGGGCGAAGAACTGGAGGAAATCCGCGGCGAGCCGGACGGCAAGGTCATCCATCCGGTCACGACGCCGCTCTCGAAGTCCGGCGGTGTCGTCGGTCTCAAGGGCAACCTCGCGCCGGAAGGCGCCATCGTGAAGGTTGCCGGGATGAGCGAGGCCGAGCAGGTCTTCAGCGGTCCGGCGCGCGTCTTCGACTGCGAAGAGGACGCGTTCGAGGCGGTGAAGAAGCGCGCCTACAAGGAGGGCGAGGTCATCGTCATCCGCAACGAGGGCCCGAAGGGCGGCCCGGGAATGCGCGAAATGCTGGCGACAACGGCGGCCCTGTCGGGCCAGGGCATGGGCAAGAAGGTCGCGCTGATCACCGACGGCCGTTTCTCGGGCGCAACGCGCGGCTTCTGCGTCGGCCATGTCGGGCCGGAATCGGCGGTGGGCGGACCCATCGGCCTTCTCAAGGACGGCGACATGATTACGCTGAACGCGTTGACCGGCGAGATTTCGGTGGCGCTGTCCGACGAGGAACTGGCCGAGCGCAAGGCCGCCTGGGCCGGCCCGCGCGAGACGGTCTATGCTTCGGGCGCGCTCTGGAAATACGCGCAGCTCGTCGGGCAGGCCCGCGACGGCGCGGTGACCCATCCGGGCGCCAAGTCGGAACGCCACGTCTACATGGACCTCTGATCACGGCTGCGGTTCTTGATCGGTAAAGGAATTTTGCCGATGTTCGGCCGCAACCGGAGAAGGTCCGCGCGATGAGCCGCCCGATCAGTTTCCTCGACCGTCTCGCCGATCGGCGGATGCGCCGCCTCTGGGCCGAGACGGCGGGCGCGGCGGAGGAGATGGAGTTGGACGATCTGCGCGACGTGCGGGCCGAGGCGCGGCGAATGCGCCGCTCGCTCGACGAGCTTCTGCATGTTGCAGACGGGCGGCTTGCCCTGCCGCTTCTTGGTTCGAACGCGATGACCCGGCCCTCGGGCGCCGACTGGGTCTGGCGGCCCGAGGCCTGGCGCGGCCCGGTCGAGCCGTCGGGCCTGGCCGGGGTCGAGCCGCGGACGCGGTTCGGGTCGGAACTCGCCGTGCACCACGACTGCCCGATGGGCGAGGTGACCTTCCGCCAGCTCAGGAACGCGCGGCAGGGCGATCTCGCGCCGTTCGGCGTGTCGCTCGACGTCCTGGGATTTGCCGGGAGCTACCTCTCGCTTGCGTTCGACCTGCCGGACGAGGCGGTCGAGAACCTGGCCCGTCGCCACATCGTCCGCGTCGAGATGTCGGTCGACCGCGAGCGGGACATAACGCTGTACGCGCGGCTGAACGTGAAGAACGGGCCGAACACCGAGCAGGTCGTCGCCAAGGTCGAGGGGCCGGACCACGCGCAGGCCGCCGACTTCGACCTCGGTTTCACCAAGATCAACGAGGCGCGGGTCGAGCGGGTCTGGTTCAACCTCTTCTTCGAAGAGCCGGCGATGAGCCGGGTGGTGATCCGCGACCTGGTGATGAGCCGCCGCTTCCGCGCCGAAGTCTAGGAGAAGGCATGTCCGCCCACACCCTCACCCCGATCGGATTTCGCGCCGGCATCTGGCGCGGCCGCATCACCGGTGGCGCCGTCGGCATGATCGAGGTCCTGCACGAGGGCGAGGCGCTGACATCGGTCGACGTGGTGAAGGACGGCGACGGCTGGCTGGTCACGGCCGCCATCCCGTCCGAGACATTGGGCGAGGGGGTTTCGACCTACCTGGTGCGGGACCGGGACTCGGGGCACGACCTCGGCGGGTTCGAGATCTCCGTCGGTCCCGGCGATGACGGCGATCTCAGGGCCGAGGTCCGGCTCCTGAGGGCTGAGCTCGACCTGTTGAAGAAGGCCTTCCGCCGGCTGGTCGCGGGCGACTGAAGCCGACGATCCGCGGGAGCGTCGGCTGGCGGACCTCAGGTGCCCTTGCCGACCGCCGGAAGCGCTTCGGCCAGCGCCTCATAGGAGTGCCCCGAGGCGACGAGGCAGGTCGGCCCGCCCGGATTGGTCACGGTGATGGTCCAAGTCCCGGTTTCCGGCGAGGCGAAGACCTCGAGCACCGAATTGTCGGCCGCCAGCGCGATGGCCTGACGCGACTCGCCGTAGCCGGACGCTAGCCGTTCGACCACCACTTCGTGCGGAGCGCAGTTGGCCGAGGCCTGGGCGTGGCTGGCATTGGTCGCGGCGATCAGGGCCGCGAACCCGAAGGACAGGGCGAAGAACTCTTTCGTCATGCGTCTCTCCCATTGCCGGGCGCGGGGGCCGGGGCCTGGCGGGTGCTGATCCGGCGGCCCGGCCAGGCCGCGCTCCTCACATCCGATGGGTCCAAGCCTGCGCCCCGAGGCGCGAAGAATCGGTAAATGCCGCGTTCACCCTGTCGGGCGGTACGTAAGCCACTGTTCCGTGCTGATTTCTGCGTTGCGGCATGACGGCGCTTGATCGCGTGGCCCCGGTCGGGAAGGCTCGGCCCTGAACGGTGGGAGAGAATCATGGACCAGTCGCTGCGCCCCTGGCGTTCGGTGCTCTACATCCCCGGCTCGAAGGAGCGGGCGCTGGAGAAGGCGCGCGGCCTTCCCGCCGACGCGATCATCTTCGACCTCGAGGATGCCGTCTCGGCCGAGGAAAAGGAAAATGCCCGCGCGACGCTGGCCGACGCCCTTACAAATGGCGGCTACGGCAGCCGTGCGAAGCTCGTTCGCATCAACGGCTTCGACAGCGACTGGGGCGAGGGCGATCTTGCCGCGATGGCCGAGATCCGCCCCGAGGCAATCCTTCTCCCCAAGGTCGGAAGCGCGGCGGATGTCGAGGCGCTGGCGCGGCGGCTCGATGCCCTTCCGGGGACGGTCGACACCAGGATCTGGGCGATGATGGAAACGCCGATCGGCATGCTGAACGCCGCCGAGATAGCGGCCGCGCCGCGGATGGCCGGCTTCGTGCTGGGCACCAATGATCTGGCCAAGGAACTCGGCACACGGTTCCGGCCCGACCGGCTGCCGCTGATGACCGGTCTGCAGCTCTGCCTCCTCGCCGCACGCGCGCATGGCCTCGTCGCCATCGACGGCGTCTATAACGCCTTCAAGGACACGGACGGCCTGCGCGCCGAATGCGAGCAGGGCCGCGACATGGGGTTTGACGGCAAGAGCCTGATCCACCCCGACCAGATCGCCGTGGCGAACGAGGTCTTCGCGCCCTCCGAGGCCGAGATCGACCTGGCGCGCCGCCAGATCGCGGCGTTCGATGCGGTCGTCGCCTCGGGGCAGGGCGTCGCGGTGGTGGACGGCCGCATCGTCGAGAACCTGCATGTCGCCGCTGCCCGCGCGATGCTGGCCAAGGCGGAAGCCATTGCAGCCGCCACGGAATAAAGGCAATGTGAAGGTGGTTCACATGCGCGGGGGACAACAATGACGCTTCTGATCCTTGGCATCCTGCTCTGGTATGCTGCGCACCTTTTCAAGCGGATCGCGCCAGGGGCGCGGGAGAAGCTGGGCGAGAAGGGAAAGGGGCCTATCGCGCTCCTGCTCCTGCTGTCCGTGGTGCTCATGGTGATCGGCTACCGGTCGGCCGACTTCATCTACCTCTACACTCCGATCCCGGGCACCGGGCACCTGAACAACCTCCTGATGCTGATCGTGGTGTTCCTGTTCGGCGTCGGCGGCACCAAGGGAACGCTTTACCCCAGGATGCGGCACCCGATGCTTTGGGGCACGGTGATCTGGGGCGTCGCGCACCTTCTGGTGAACGGCGATCTCGCGTCGGTGGTCCTGTTCGGCTCGATGATCGTCTGGGCGCTCGCCGAGATGGTTCTCATCAACCGCACGCCGTGGGAGCGTCCCGCCGAAGGCCGCGGCCTGAAGGGCGACGCGATGAACCTCGTCGGCACGCTGGTCCTTTACGCGATCATCACCGGGGTCCACATCTGGCTGGGCCACAATCCTTTCCTGGGAACCTACGGATGAAACTCTACCGCTTCCTGTCCGAGGACGACACGTCCGCCTTCTGCCACAAGGTCACGGCCGCCCTGAACAAGGGCTGGTCGCTCTACGGCGATCCGACCTATGCCTTCGACGCGGCGAACGGCGTGATGCGCTGCGGCCAGGCCGTGGTGAAGGAAGTCGAAGGCACCTACACGCCCGACACCAGGCTGGGCGAGCAATGAAGACCAATCCGGGCCGCTTCTTCGAGGACTACCGCGTGGGCGAGGTGATTGCCCACGCGGTGCCGAGGACGGTCTCGGGCGGCGAGAGGGCGATGTATCATGCCCTCTACCCGGCACGCGGGGCGCTCTATTCCTCGGACGCGTTCGCCCGGTCCTGCGGTCTGCCGGCATCGCCCGTCGACGACTTGATCGCGTTCCACATCGTCTTCGGCAAGACGGTGCCCGACATTTCGCTGAACGCGGTTGCGAACCTCGGCTATGGCGAGGGGCGCTGGCTCAGCCCGGTCTGGCCGGGAGACACGCTCAGCGCGACGTCCGAGGTGATCGGGCTGAAGGAGAATTCGAACGGCAAGTCCGGCGTGGTCTGGGTGCGGACCACGGGCCGCAACCAGCACGGCGTGCCGGTGCTGGAGTACGTGCGGTGGGTGATGGTGAGGAAGGGCGACCCGGCTGCCGCCGCGCCCGAACCCGTGGTTCCCCAGATCGCCCCAGTCGTCGATCCGGCGTCGCTTTCGGTGCCCGACGGGCTGGACTTCACGGCCTACGATTTCGCGCTGGCGGGCGAGCCGCATCGCTGGTGTGACTACACGGTCGGGGAGAAGATCGACCATGTCGACGGCGTGACGATCGAGGAAGCCGAGCACATGCTGGCGACGCGGCTCTGGCAGAACACCGCCAAGGTGCATTTCGATGCGACGTTCCGCGAGGACGGCAAGCGGCTGATCTATGGTGGGCATGTCATTTCGCTGGCGCGGGCGCTTTCGTTCAACGGCCTTGCCAACGCGCAGATGATCGTGGCGCTGAACGGCGGCGCGCATGCCAACCCCTGCTTCGCCGGCGACACGGTGAAGGCCTGGAGCGAGGTCCTGGGCAAGGCCGAGACCCCGGCGCCCGGCGTCGGTGCGCTGCGCTTGCGCCTTGTCGCGACCAAACAGGGCGCCGCGCCCTTCGCGCTGAAGGGCGAGGACGGCAAGTACCTGCCCGAGGTGCTGCTCGACCTCGACTACTGGGCGCTGGTTCCGGCGTGAGCCGCGCTACCGGCAGTCTCAACGCGCGGCTGGGCGCAAGCGTCTTCGAAGGCGCGATCCGAGACTATGCGCACGGCACGCTGGGCCGTCTCACCGGCTGGCACAGGGTAGCGCTCGCGCTGTCCTTGGTTGTCCTGGCCATGCCGCTGCTTTTCGTGGCGGGCGGGCTGGCGCTGATGGCCGCGGGCTTTCCGAACCTCCTCACCCTGGCCGTCGGCGCGCTTTTCGTTGCGATGGGCTGGGCGCTCAGGCCGCGGCGCTGGAGGCCGAAGGACAACGGGCTGACGCGCGCAGAGTTGCCGGCGACCTTTGCGCTGCTCGATCGGATCGCGGCGGCGATGGGCACCGAGGCACCGGACGAAGTGGCGCTCGACGAGCGCTTCAATGCCTCGATCCATACGCCCCTCCTGACCCGCCGGGCAAGGACGCGCATCACGATCGGCCTGCCGCTCTGGGAGGCACTGGACGAGGGCGAGCGGATCGCCCTACTTGCTCACGAGCTCGGCCACCGCGTCAACGGCGACATCGCGCGGCGTGGTCCGGTGGCATATGCCCTGTGGGTGACGGATTCCTGGATCGACATCCTGTCCCCGTCGTACGTGCAGGCCCACGGCGATGTGACCGTCTATGAAACGTCCGGCGGCATCGCCTCGGACATCGTGAGCGGGCCGCTCTATGCTGTGGCCGAGGGCGTGTTGCTGCTTCTCGAAAAGCTTGCATATCTCGACCACAATCGCGCCGAATACCTGGCCGATGCGCTGGCGTCGCAGGTTGCCGGCACCGACGCGGTCGCTTCGCTCCTGCGTCGGTCGGCGCTGGGCGAGCTTGTCCACAAGCGGATGATCTCGCTCTCCGGCCTGTCGCGCGGGCAGGGCGCGGCGGTTTTCCGCGACGTTGCCGAGCCGGCCCGCGATACCGGGTCCGACGCGGCGCGGGACCAGATCGCGCGGATGGAGAAGGAACTCCTCACCGTAGACCGGAGCCACCCGCCGACGCGCTTTCGCATCGGCTTTGTCGAGGCGATCGGACCCCTGCCACCAACACTTGCTGCCGAGCCGGGCGAGATGGAGCGGATCGCGGCCGAGTTTCTTCCCCATGCCGAGAAGATCGCCGCCAGGGTCGTCGATCGGGTCGACCGTCAGTAGATCGTCGTCGACCGAACTGGGATCACTTCAAGACGGCGGGCCCGGGCGACCCAAACGGTGCCCGGACCCGCCGAGACATCAGAACCGGAAGCTTGCGCCAAGCGTCCAGCCGACAAGGCCGTAGTCCTCTTCCTGGTCGCGGATCGAGGCGTAGTTCTGCGCCTCGATGCCGGCGTGGACGGCCAGGGTCCCGGCGCGGAAGCCCTTGGTCCACTCGACCCCCGCGGACAGCTCGGACATCGAGATATGGTGATCGTCACCGGAGTTGATCTCCTCGCCG
>JBNLCA010000181.1:0-1871 GCA_050303575.1 Paracoccaceae bacterium | reverse complement strand
GCCACGCTGGCGACGCTTCTCGGCCTCGGCGTCGTGCCGATCGTGAACGAGAACGACACGGTGGCGACCGACGAGATCCGCTACGGCGACAACGACCGCCTCGCGGCGCAGGTCGCGGCGACGGTGGGGGCGGATCAGCTGGTGCTGCTTTCCGATGTCGACGGGCTCTACACCGCGAACCCCAAGATCGACGCGACCGCACGCCGGCTGGATGTCGTCGAGGCGGTGACGCCCGAGATCGAGGCGATGGCCGGCGATCCGGTCTCGGGCCTGTCGAAGGGCGGTATGAAGACCAAGCTTCTGGCGGCCAAGACCGCCGTCGGCGCGGGCTGCGCGATGGCGATCACCGAGGGTTCGGTGATCCGCCCGATCCGGGCACTGGCGGGGGGCGCTGCGGCGACGTGGTTCCTGCCTGAGGGCGATCCGCAGGCGGCGCGCAAGCGCTGGATCGCGGCGATGAAGGTGAAGGGCGCGCTGACGGTCGATGCTGGCGCGGCGGCGGCGCTTGCGGCCGGGAAGTCGCTGCTTCCGGCCGGCGTCCGCGCCGTCACCGGCCGCTTCGGGCGAGGCGATCCGGTCGACATTCTCGGGCCGGACGGCGCGGCGCTTGGCAAAGGCCTTTGCCGCTACACCGCCGACGAGGCGCGCGCCATCGCCGGCCGCAAGTCGGGCGAGATCGAAGCGATCCTCGGCTATCCGGGCCGCGCCGCGCTGATCCACCGCGACGACATGGTGGTCTGACCCCGCCTTGACATTCCCCGCCACGGCCCGAACCTGACGCGCGTGAACCGCGTGCCCGGGCCCGGCCCGTTCGGCCGCAACGGGGCAGGGTATGAAGCAGTACAACGAAGGGGCCTGGTTACTGCTGATACCGGCAGGGGCGATCATGCTCTTCGTCGCGGTCATCCCGCTGGCGGCCGTCTTCAACTACTCGTTCCACGACATCTTCACGCTGCAGGACGCCTACTGGATCGGGCTCGAATGGTATCACGAGATCCTGACCTCGGACCGCTTCCTCGCCAGCCTGGGCCGGAGCGCGCTCTTCTCGGCGATCGTCCTCTCGGTGCAGGTGCCGCTGGGCATCGGGATCGCGCTGCTTCTGCGCCGGGCGGGACGGTGGGCGGTCCTGATCCTGATGATCGTCGCCATCCCGCTTGTCGTGCCGTGGAACATGATCCCGATGATGTGGCTCAGCCTCATCAACGAGGAGCGCGGCCTCGTCGGGCAGGTCCTGGGCTGGCTCGGCGTGACCTTCGATTGGAAGTTCACCGCGCTTCACACCTGGATCCTCCTCGTGCTGGTCGATACCTGGCACTGGGTCGGTCTGGTCGTGATCCTGAGCTACGCAAGCCTTGCCGCCATTCCGCCCGCCTACTACCGCGCGGCCGAGATCGACGGCGCCACGCGAGTCTCGACTTTCCGGTATATCGAGCTTCCCAAGATCGGCGGGGCGCTCTGGATCGTGCTCCTCCTCAGGTTCGTCGACAGTTTCATGATCTACACCGAGGCTTTCGCGATCAACGCGGGCGGGCCGAACGATGCGACCACGTTCCTGTCGCTGGAACTGGGCGAGGACATCAAGGCCTACAGCTACGGGTCCGCCGCCGCCCGCGCGATGCTCGATTTCCTGATCGTGCTGAGCGTGGTCTGGGTCTTTGTCAAGCTGCGCCACGGTGCCGGAGACGAGGCATGAGCCGCGGCAATGCCCTTCGCGCGCTGGCGCTCACGCTCGTCGCGGTCTTCATCCTCTTGCCGCTGTTCCAGACTGTGACGCTCAGCTTCATCGCGACCCTGCCGCGCGACGGGCGGCCCGAGGGCGCGATAGGGCTCTTCAACTACGCGGGCATCCTCGCGTCGCCCGACCTCACCCG
>JBNLCA010000180.1:0-2496 GCA_050303575.1 Paracoccaceae bacterium | reverse complement strand
CTTCAAGGAAATGTGCGCGCGGTTCGACGTGACGCCGCGGACCTTGCGCTATTACGAGTATATCGAACTTCTGGCGCCCGAAAAGGACGGCCGGGCGCGCTTCTACGGCGCGCGCGAGATGGCGCGGATGAAGCTCATCCTTCGCGGCCGCCGCTTCGGCTTCTCGCTGGAGGAAATCCGGCAATGGCTCGAGATCTACGACAAGGAAGGGTCCGAGACCCAGCTGCGCGCCTGGGTCAAGCGGGCCGACGAGCAGCTTGCCACGCTGCATGACGAACGGGCCCGCCTCGACGACACGATCGCCGACCTCCAGAAGTTGCGCAACGATGCCGCCGATTCGCTAAAGTAGTGCAAACTGGCCTTCCAAACCGGTTTCGAAGAGATTCAAACCGATTTGGCACGTAAGAAAATTATGACTTACCCCACGTCATCTTTCTCATACTTGCAAGAATTCGGAAATGACGTGACGTCGCGCTTACCTTCACGTCAACCTGACTTGTAATGGGACCGTGACAGACCGCATCTCACGCCGCGTCACCCGCCGTGAAAAGGGAATTCGATGACCAGCGATACGATGACCATTCGTGAGATGTGCGACGCGTTCGACGTGACCCCGCGCACCCTCCGCTTCTATGAATCCAAGGAACTCCTGTTCCCGATCCGCGAAGGGCAGAAGCGCCTCTTCACCCGCCGCGACCGCGCCCGCCTCAAGCTGATCCTGCGCGGCAAGCGCTTCGGCTTCAGCCTCGAGGACATCCGCCAGCTTCTCGACCTCTACGACCGGGGCGACCAGCAGGCCGCCCAGATGCGCCGCAGCGCCGAGCTTGGCCGCAAGCGCCTGGCCGAGATGGAGGCCCAGCGCGACGAGCTGACCCAGGCGATCTCCGAACTGCGCGAGCAGCTCGACTGGGTCGACAACACGCTTTCCGCCATGCACCAGAAGGCCGCCGCCGAATAAGGCGGCCACCCAAGGGAGGACCACCGAATGCCGATCTACACCGCCCCCGTGAAGGACATGCAGTTCGTCCTTCATGACGTCCTGAAGGTGAGCGACGCCGAGGTCGACGGCTATGCCGATCTTGACCGCGATTTCACCTCGGCGGTGCTGGACGAGGCGGGCAAGGTGGCCTCGGAAGTCCTCGCGCCGCTGAACATGGTGGGCGACACCGAGGGCTGCCGGCTGGAGAACGGCGTCGTCTACACGCCCAAGGGTTTCAAGGAAGCCTTCGACCAGATGCGCGAGGGCGGCTGGACCGCGCTCGACTGCGACCCGGAGTATGGCGGCCAGGGCCTGCCCTACATCATGGGGACCGCGGTGGGCGAGATGTTCGTCTCGGCCAACATGGCGTTCAACATGTACCAGGGCCTGACCCACGGCGCCTATTCGGCGATCCACGCGCACGGCACCGACCAGCAGAAACAGACCTACCTGCCCAAGATGGTCTCGTGCGAATGGACCGGCACGATGAACCTGACCGAGCCGCACGCAGGCACGGACCTCGGCATCATGCGGACCAAGGCCGAACCGAAGGACGACGGCAGCTACAGGATTACGGGCCAGAAGATTTTCATCTCGGCGGGCGATCACGACCTTGCCGAGAACGTCATTCACCTCGTCCTCGCCAAGGCGCCGGGCGGCGGTGAGGGCACCAGGGGCATCAGCCTTTTCATTGTTCCCAAGTTCCTTGTTAACGAGGACGGCACCCCTGGCGCCCGCAACTCCCTCTCGGTCGGCAAGATCGAGGAAAAGATGGGCATCCACGGCAACGCGACCTGCGTGATGAACTACGACGGCGCGACCGGGTACCTTCTGGGCGAGCTTCACAAGGGCATGCGCGCGATGTTCACCATGATGAACGAGGCGCGGCTCGGCGTCGGCCTTCAGGGCTATGCGCAGGCCGAGGCCGCCTACCAGAACGCCGTCGCCTATGCCCGCGACCGGCTCCAGGGCCGCGACGTGACGGGCGCCAAGAACCCCGATCAGGCCGCTGACCCGATCATCGTCCACCCCGACGTGCGCCGGAACCTGATGGACCAGAAAAGCTTCACCGAGGGCGCCCGCGCCTTCACCTTCTGGGGCGCGCATCTGATCGACCGCTCGCACCGCGCCGGCGACGCGGCGGCCGAGGGGCTGATCTCGCTGATGACCCCCGTCATCAAGGGGTTCCTGACCGACAAGGGCTTCGAGATGGCGGTACAGGCCCAGCAGGTCTATGGCGGCCACGGCTATATCGAGGAACAGGGCATGTCGCAGTTCGCCCGCGACGCCCGGATCACCCAGATCTACGAGGGCGCGAACGGGGTGCAGGCGCTCGACCTCGTCGGCCGCAAGCTGGCGCAGGACGGCGGCAAGCACGTCATGGCGTTCTTCGAGATGGTGAAGTCCTTCATCAAGGAGAACGAGGGGAACGAGGCGCTGAAGGCCGATTTCCTCGAACCCCTGAAGGCCGCGTCCAAGGACCTGCAGGCCGCCGGCATGTTCTTCATGCAGAACGG
>JBNLCA010000179.1:0-15370 GCA_050303575.1 Paracoccaceae bacterium | reverse complement strand
AGAACCACAGGGCCGTCGGGTCCGAGCCGGCCCTGGAGAAGCTCGCCGAAATGGCCCTCGACCCGGACGGATCCGAGCGTCTGGCGGACGGGAGGGGCGGGGCTTTCCATTGCCGCCCTTTCTGCGGCGGGCAGGCTGCCGGGGCAAGGGTGGCTGGGGTGATCCTTGCAGGGCCTCCTCCTGACCTGAGGTGGCTGGGGTGATCATTGCAGGGCCTCCTCCTGACCTGACCGGGATGATCTCCTCGCCCCGGTGTTCGTCGAAAGCGAGAGGCCGAGGGTCGCCGATCAGCGCATTGCCCCGCTCACACCTGCAGCGATGCCGTGATCGCCCGTGCGGTGCGCAGTGCGGCGGCCTTGACCGCCTCCATCCTCTGGGCGCTGGCGCCGGCGAGGAACGGCACGCTCAGCGCCGCCGCCAGTGTGCCATCCCGCGCCATCACGGGCGCCGCGAAGGCCATGATCGAGCCGGCCGACTCGCCCTTGTCCTCGGCCCAGCCGCTGCGGCGGATGCGCCCCAGTTCGACCCGAAGCTTCTGCGGGTCGGTGATGGTGCGGTCGGTGAGGGCGGCAAGCGGTGCGGCCAGGAGGTAGTCCAGCGTCTCGGCCGGCTGGTGCGCCAGGAGCATCTTGCCGGCCGCCCCGACATGAATCGGCATCCGCTGGCCGGACGCCACGGTCAGCGCATATTCGCGCCGGCCTTGCGCGGCGGCGAGGACCAGCGACTGGTCGCCGTCGAGGACCGAGAGCTTGACCCCCTCGCCAAGCTCGGCCGCCAGCCGATCGAGATGCGGCTGGCAGATCGCGACAAGGTTCGATTCGGCGAACCGAGTCGAAGTATGGGCCGCCAGCGACAGGAGCCGCCGGCCGAGATGATAGGCGCCATCCTCGCCCCGTCGGACGACCTCGTGCCGCTCCAACGTGTTGAGTATCCGGTAGATCGTGGTGCGCGGCACCGACAGCGTCTCGGTCAGCTCTCGGATGGTCAGCCCGCCGGCATGCCGTTCGAGCTCGCCCAGCACGTCCATCATCCTGTCGATCACCGGTATCGTGTGCTTGCTCGCCGGCTCGCGCGCGGTCACCATCGGCCCGTCCCTTGCCCGCCTTGTCCGTTGGCCAGCCTTGTTCCTTTTGAGGCCGCAGGCTAGCATGCGCATCTGAACTGAGAAAGTTCAGATTTGGATGGGGGGAGACGTGGCGCGGATCGCCTATCTCACAACGATCGATTTCGGGGCGGGCGAACTGGCGTCGCTCGGAACGGCGGTCACCGAGCTGGGCGTGACCCGGCCGCTTCTGGTCAGCGATCACGGGCTGGCGGCGACGGGACTTGTCGACCGGGTCGCGGCGCTGCTGCCGCGGGCCGCGGCGCGCTTCCTCGACGTTCCGACCAACCCGACCGAGGGGGCGGTCCTGGCCGCGCTCGCCGCCTACCGCGAGGGCGGATGCGACGGGATCGTCGCGCTGGGTGGCGGCTCGCCCATCGACCTTGCCAAGGGCGTGGCGCTTTTGGCGACGCACGAAGGTCCGCTCGAACAATACGCGGTGATCTACGGCGGGCTCGACCGGATCGGGCCGGTTGCCCCGGTGATCGCGGTGCCGACGACGGCCGGGACCGGCGCCGAGGTCGGGCGCGCGGCGCTTCTGACGCTGGAGGACGGCCGCAAGCTCGGCTTCATTAGCCCGCACCTCATTCCGAAACGTGCCGTTTGCGATCCCGAACTGACGCTGGGCCTGCCGGCCGGGCTGACCGCCGCGACTGGGCTCGACGCGCTGTCGCATTGCATCGAGACCTATTGCTCGCCGCGTGCCAATCCGCCGGCCGAGGCGATCGCGCTCGACGGTGCCGGGCGGATCTGGCGCAACCTCGAAAGGGCGACCTCCGAGGGAGGCAATCTCGAGGCCCGGACCGAGGTGATGATGGGCGCGCTGGAAGGCGGCCTCTCGTTCCAGAAGGGCCTAGGCGCGGTCCATTCGCTCAGCCATGCGCTTGGCGGGCTGAAGGAGCTCAAGCTTCACCACGGCACGCTGAACGCGATCCTGATGCCGCCGGTCCTGCGCTTCAACGTGCCGGCGCTGGGCCGCAAGGACGCGGCAATGAAGGCTGCGATGGGAATGGCGGAGGGCGCGGATCTGGCCGGCGAGCTTGACGCGCTGAACCGGAGGCTCGGCATCCCGAAGGGACTTGCCGAACTTGGCGTCGGCAGCCAGCTTTTCGACTGGGTGATCGAACGCGCTCTCGCCGATCACAGCCACGCGACGAACCCGCGCGCGCCCTCTGCGGACGACTACCGGGCTATCCTGACCGAGGCGATGTGACGATGAAGATCACCGGCCTGAAGACCTTCGTCGCCAACGTCTCGCGGACCAACTTCGTCTTCGTCAAGCTCTACACCGACGAGGGGATCGACGGGGTCGGCGAGGCGACGCTGGAATGGAAGACGAAGACCGTCGTCGCCGCGCTGGAGGAACTCGAACGCGTGCTGATCGGACGCGACCCGTTCCGGACGGACGCCATCGTCGAGGACCTGCATCGCGACAGCTACTGGCGCACCGGCGCCGTCTTCCGCACCGCGCTCGGCGCGATCGAGGCGGCGATGCTGGACATCAAGGGCAAGGCGCTGGGCGTGCCGGTCTACGACCTTCTTGGCGGGCGCTACCGTGACCGGGTCGCCTGCTATGCCAACCACTGGTTCTTTGGCGCGACGACACCGGAAAGCCATGCCGAGAAGGCGAAGGCGGCGGTCGCGATGGGCTACCGTGCGCTCAAGTGGGATCCGTTCGACGTGGCGGACCTCGAGATGAGCCGGGCCCAGCGCCACGCCGCCATCGCCACGGTCGAGGCGGTGCGCGATGCGGTCGGACCGGACATCGACCTGATGCTCGACGTGCACGGCCGGCTGAACGTGCCGACCGCCATCGCCATGTGCCGGGCGCTGGCGCCTTACGATCTGACCTGGATCGAGGAGCCGACCCCGCCCGAAAGCATCGACGCGCTGGCCGAGGTGCGCGCGGCAAGCCCGGTGCCCATCGCGGCCGGCGAACGCTGGTACGAGCCGGGCCGCGTGGCCGAGGCGCTGGCGAAGAAGGCGGTCGACATCCTGCAGCCCGACGTCAGCCATGCCGGCGGCCTTGCCGAGACCAAGCGCATGGCGCACATGGCGCACACTCACCTGATCCCGGTCGCGCCGCACAACCCGGTGGGCCCGGTGATGAACGCTATGACGTTGCACCTTGCCGTCGCGATCCCGAACTTCATGATCTTCGAGACGGTCAGCATGGACGTGCCCTGGCGCAAGGACCTGGTGCGCGAGACGCTGCGGTTCGAGGATGGCCATCTCCTCGCCACGACGGCGCCGGGGCTCGGGGTCGAGCTCATCGAGGAGGCCTGCGCGAAGTTCCCGTATCAGGACTACGACGTGCCGCTGTTCGACGGATCGATGAACACCAAGGGCGTTGCCGGCGGCGAGGCGACGTTCGGCAAGGACAAGGACCAATGACAGCGATCTATCCGGACCTGAAGGACAGGACCGTCCTGGTGACCGGCGGCGCCGGCGGCATCGGAGAGGCGCTGGTCGGCGCCTTTCTCGGGCAGGGCGCGAAGGTCGGTTTCCTCGACATCGACGAGGCGTCGGGCCGGCGGCTGGAACAACAGTGGCGCGACGAGGGCGCGACGGTGCATTTCGAACCGGTCGATCTGCGCGACACCGAGGCGCTGCGCGCCGGGATCGCCGCGATCCGGACCGCGCTTGGCCCCATCGGCATCCTCATCAACAACGCCGCGAACGACGAACGGCACGCGACCGAAGAGGTCACGCCCGAGTATTTCGACGACCGGATCGCGGTGAATCTCAAGCACCAGTTCTTCGCCTCGCAGGCGGTCCTGCCCGACATGAAGGCGCTGGGCGGAGGCGCAATCGTCTGTTTCGGCTCGATCTCGTGGATGGTCGGCCTTGGCGGCATGGCGCTTTACACCGCGTCGAAGTCGGCGGTCCTCGGTCTGGTGAAGTCGCTCGCGCGCGATTACGGGCCGCACGGTATCCGGGTGAACTCGATCGCGCCGGGCTGGATCATGACGCAGCGCCAGCTCGACAAGTGGCTGACGCCCGAGGCCGATGCCTCGCGCGAGGCGGCGCAGTCGATCAAGCGCCGGCTCTATCCCGAAGACATGGCGCGGGTGGCGCTTTTCCTCGCGTCCGACGAGGCAGGGGCGATCACCGGGCAAAGCATCATCGCCGACGGCGGCTGGGTCTGAACCCCGCGGCGGGAAGAATAGGAGGACAGACAATGCGGATCATCTTCACCGGCGGCTCGGGCAAGGCAGGCAAGCACGTGGTGCCCTACCTCGTCGCCCAGGGGCACCGGGTACTGAACGTCGACCTCAAGCCGCTCGACGCGCCGGGTGTGGACAACCTGATCGCCGACATCACCGACTCGGGCCAGATGTTGGGCGCAATGACGAGCTACTTCGGCTTCGACGACCTCGAGCCGGGCAGCGGCGTGCCGAAGGTCGATGCGGTCGTCCACTTCGCGGCCGTGCCGCGGATCCTTCTTACGCCCGACAACGAGTGCTACCGTGTCAACACGATCGGCACCTACAACGTGATCGAGGCGGCTCTGAAGCTCGGCATCCGTAAGGTGATCTTCGCCTCGTCCGAGACCGTCTATGGCATCTGTTTCGCCGACGGCATCGTCGATCCGCCCGTCCTTCCGGTGGACGAGGACGCCCCGACCGAGCCGCAGGACAGCTACGCCATGTCGAAGCTGGTGAACGAGCAGACCGCCAGGGTCTTCCAGAAGCGCACCGGGGCGGACATCTACGCGCTCAGGATCTCTAACGTGATCGAGCCGCACGAGTACGAGAACTTCCCCGGCTACATCGCCGACCCAAAGGTGCGGCGGCGGAACTTCTTCAGCTACATCGACGCGCGCGATCTCGGCCAGATCGTCGACCGCTGCCTGAAGACGGACGGTCTGGGCTACCAGGTCTTCAACGCGGTGAACGACACCAACAACGTGAACCGCCCGTCGGCCGAGCTGGCGGCAGAGTTCTTCCCGACGGCAAGGCTGACCCGTCCGCTCGAGGGGGACGAGGCGTTGATGCCCTCGACCAAGATCCGCGAGGTGCTCGGGTTCAGGGAAGAGCACAATTACCGGAAGTACGTGAAGGTCTGAGCTTCGATCATCGGCGCCGGGATCTCGGTCCCGGCGCGGCTACCGCTGTGTCGGTGACCTAGCGACGTGGGCGCTCACCCCAATATCCCCGCGCCTTCCCCGGCATCGCCCGGTCGGATCGTCTTGATGTCCTCGCGCGCCGCCCAGGCCTCGATATCCTCGCGCCGCAGCGCCGTCGCCATCAGGTCGGGGAACTGGTCCGGCGTGCAGGCGAAGACCGGCACGCCAAGCGCCGAGACCTTGCCGGCCATATTCGCGTCGTACCAGGGCTTGCCGGTGTCGGTCAGCGCCAGGAGCACGATCACGTTCACACCGCCGCCGACCAGCCCCGCCAGCCGCGCCAGCAGCGCCTTCGCGTCGCCGCCCTCCATCAGGTCGGTGATCAGGATGAGGTGAGTCTTCGTCGGCCGCTCGATCCGCTCCTCGCAATAGGCGACGGCGCGGTTGATGTCGGTGCCGCCGCCCAGCTGGACGCCGAAAAGAACCTGCACCGGGTCGGCCAGATCGTCGGTCAGATCGACGATCGCCGTGTCGAAACAGACAAGCCGGGTGGCGACCGCGGGGATCGACGCCATGACCGCCGCGAAGATCGAGGAATAGACCACCGAGGTCGCCATCGAGCCTGACTGGTCGACGCAGAGGACCACCTCGTCCAGGTCGGTGATCCGGCGCTGCTGGCGCAAGAAGCCGATCAGCTTTTCGGGCACCACTGTCTGGTGCTCGGGCTGGTAGTGCCGCAGGTTGGCGCTGATCGTGCGCGGCCAGTCGATGTCGCTGAACCTTGGCCGGAAGGTCCGTTGCGAGCGGTTGACCGCGCCGCGGATCGCCTCGGCGGTCTTCTTCTCCAGCCGCTCCATCAGCTGGTCGACGACCCTGCGGATCACCATCCGCGCCGTCTCGATCGTCTTGTCCGGCATCGCTCCGCGCAGCGACACGAGGTCCGCCACCAGGTGCACGTCGGCCTCGACGCTTTCCAGGAACTCGGGCTGGAGCAGCATCTGCTTCAGGCCCAGACGGTCGAACGCATCCTTCTGGATCACTTGCACGACCTGACTGGGGAAATATTCGCGGATGTCGCCCAGCCAGCGCGAGACCCTGGGCGCCGACTTGCCGAGGCCCGCTTTCGGCTCGCCCTCCTCGCCCGAGCCGTAGAGCGCGTCGAGCGCCGAGGCGATGCCGAGGTCGCGATCGGAAAGCCCGTCGGCCCCGTCCGTCTCGCCCAGCGCCAGCCGCCAGCGGCGTTCGCGTTCCTTCGCCTCGCTCATGCGCCCTCCCGGTCGAAGATCGATTTCAGGACGGCGATCTGCTCGGCCCACAGTTCCTCGGCATTCGGCGCCAGCATCAGGCCCGCAAGCGCCTTGCCGCCCTTGCCGAGGAGTTGCTCAAGAAGGATGCGCCGCTCGTTGGCGTCGAGGCCCGAGAAGACGCGCCGGAAGAGCGGCAGGTTCTCGGTGAAGTCCTCCTCGTCCAGCGACAGCATCCAGCCGTCGACCGCCTTCCTGAGCTCGGGGTCATGCGCCAGCTTCATACCGGCATTCAGGAAGAAGCCTTCGAAGAAGGCCGCCGCATCCGGCGCCGGGCAGGCGCGAGAGAGGCGGCGCGACAGCAGGTCCGCGATCTCGGCGATTTCCGCCGTCTGTGCCTCGTAGGCGAGCCGCGCACAGAGCCCGCCGACCATCGGCGAGGTCGCTGCGGAAAAGCCGGTCTCGTGGAGCGCTCCAGTCCATTCGGCGGCGATATCCTCGGCGCGCTCGGCAATGGCGATGGCCTGCATCGCTCGTGCGATCAGTCCGTGGAGCTGCGCGGCGGCCTCCTTGTCGAGGTTGCGCGCGGCATAGGGCAGGGCGATGGCGCCCTGCGTGATCAGCCGGTCGAGCAGACCCTCCAACCGGTCGAGCGCGATCTCGCGCGCCGTGCCGTAGCGCAGCGTATCGACGAGCGGTGGGATCGCGGCGATCAGCGTCGCGCAATCGTCGGTCTCGGCGGCCAGCCGCGCCAGCCGGTCAGTGCCCTCGGCGGCGATCTCCGGCAGCTGCGCCGTCAGCGCCGCCTGCACGAGGTCGGCCAGCGCGCCGAGCTTCGTCTCGGTGCGGATCGCCTCGGACATCCGCCCGGAAACCGCGGCAGCGATGGTCGGCCCATAGACCAGGTTCTCGACCAGCCGGATCGCGTATTCCGGTTCCCACGCGATCACCCAGTTCTCGCGGAACGTGCCGCGCGACTTGCCCGAGCCGGCAAGGCGGCCCCACGGCACGTCAAGCGCCGTCAGCCGGTGCAGAAGCGTCGAGCGGTCCTGGCCGCTCTCGGTCCTCAGATCGAGGCCAAGCTCGCGCTCCAGCGCCTCGGGCTTGAGACGCAGGCGTTTCTGTTCCCGCGCCAGGTCTTCCAGCAGGGGCGCCAGCGGCAGATCGTCCGGGATCGCGCCGACCTCGTTTCCCAGAAGCAGCTTCCGTTCGATCAGGCGCCACGGCAGCATCTCGCCGCCCATCAGGGTTGAAACCGCCGCGTCGCGCATCTCCTCGAAGCCGGGCGAGGGGCGGCCGCGAATCGCGGCAAGCGCGCGGGTCAGGCGCACCGTCTCGATGACCGAGGCGGTCGAGACGACATCGCCGTCCTCGCGCATCACCCCGGCCATGCGCGCGACCCAGGTGGCGTCGGCCTTCTCGCCCGAGCCGTTTTTCCACAGATGCGCGTACCATCCCGGCGCGCTGACGCCGGCACCATAGCCCGTCGCGCGCGCCAGCCGCGCCGAGGTCCAGGGCACCCAGGTCGCCTTGACCTTGGCCTTGGGCAGGCCTTTCAGCAGCGCGTTGTCGTCCGACGCCTTCACCTTCTCGGCCAGCGCCGGGACGTGCCAGGCACCGCAGACCACCGCAACGGGCCCGTCCACCTCCTTCGCCGCCTTCGCAATCGCCCGCCGCATATGGGCCTCGCGCTGCGCCTCGTGCGGATCGGGCGTGTGACCCTCGCGCAGGGCCGCCATAGCGTCGGCCAAGGCGGCGAAGACCTCGCCGGCGTCCGGGTTTTCCTCGATGACATCCGACCACCAGCTTTCGCCGTCCTCGTAGCCGGCCGCCCGCGCCAGCGCGCCAATTGGATCGTGCGCGACCGGCAGCTCCGAGGGCGCCTCGGCGGGCATCGCCGGGACGGACGCATCCTCCGCCGTGTCCTCCTCGACCACCTCGTCCGCCTTCTCGGCCTCCTCGGGCGGAATCAGCCGCGCCGACGCCGGCAGGTCGATGAATTCGAGCCGTGCGCCCGCCTTCGCCGCCCAGAGCGCCGCCTGGTATTCCGGCGAGTAGTCGGCAAAGGGCCAGAAGCTCGCCCGCTCCGGCGCCGCGTCGGCATAGGCCAGAAGCGCCACCGGCGGCACCGTGCGCGGATCGGCAAGCGCGGGCAGAATGTCGGTCAGGTCCGCCGGCCCCTCGATCAGCACCGCCGCCGGCTGCAATGCCTCCAGCGCCTCGAGAAGGCGCCGGGCCGAGCCGGGCCCGTGGTGGCGGATGCCGAAGAGGTGGACCTCGCCCATCTCAGAGAAGCTCGGTCAGGACCGAATAATAGTCGGCGTAGCCGGACCGCTTCTTGACCACCGTTTCAAGATATTCGGCCATCACCGTCTTGTCCTGCACCGGGTCCTTGACCACGGCGCCGAGGACGTTCGCCGCCAGCCCCTCGGCGTCGAGCCTGCCGTTCGAGAAGTACGCCGCCTGCGAGAGGCCGCCGACCATCACCGCGATGGCCTCGGCGGTAGAGAGGGTGCCCGACGGGGTCTTCAGAGCCGTCTTGCCGTCCGCCGTCTGGCCGTCGCGCAATTCGCGGAACATGGTGACGACGCGCAGCACCTCCTCGGCGGCGTTCTTCGGCATCGGCAGGTTCAGCCCGGCCGCCATCTCGCCGACGCGCTTGGTGACGATCGAGACCTCCTCCTCGATCCCTTCGGGCAGCGGCAGAACGACGACGTTGAACCGCCGTTTCAGCGCCGAGGACAGCTCGTTCACTCCCTTGTCGCGGTTGTTCGCGGTGGCGATGATGTTGAAGCCGCGTTTGGCGTAAAGCGCGGTGTTCAATTCGGGCACCGGCAGCATCTTCTCGGAGAGAACCGTGATCAGCGTGTCCTGCACGTCAGATCCCATCCGCGTCAGCTCTTCCAGCCGGCAGAGCTTGCCCGCCTCCATCGCGCGGTACATCGGCGTCTGGACAAGAGCGTCCTGCGACGGCCCCTTGGCCAGAAGCTGCGCATAGTTCCACGAATACCGGATCTGGTTCTCGTCGGTCCCGGCGGTGCACTGGACGACCAAGGTCGAATCCCCGGCGATCGCCGCCGCGATGTGCTCGCTGACCCAGGACTTCGCCGTGCCCGGTACGCCCAGAAGCAACAGGGCCCGGTCGGTCGCCAGCGTCGCCACAGCGGTCTCGATCAGCCGCCGCCGGCCGACATATTTCGGCGTGATCTCGGTCCCGCCGGCCTTGCCGCCCAGAAGGTAGGTGACGACCGCCTGCGGCGAGAGGACCCATCCCTCGGGCTTGGGCGCATCGTCCGACGCCTTCAGCGCCTCGATCTCCTTGGCATAGGTCACTTCGGCGGGCTGGCGGAGGATCTCTGTCATCTTGCGGGTCCTTCAAGCGCGATGTTGAAATTCAGCGGGTCGAGCGCCGGATCGGCGCTGGCGAAGATCGGGCCCTGCACCTTCTCGCGCAGGGCGATGGCGGCAGGGCGCGGCAGGTGGGGGCCAAGATTGCGGATCATTTCGGCGGCGATGACCGGTGCGGTCCGCGTGGCGTGCGTCTCGTCCCTTGCCGTCACGGCCGCCGCGGCGTCGCGAATGATTTCGGTTATCGTTGCGTTCTTCAAAAGGGTTTCGGCGAATGCCGGGCTGAACCCTGCCCCGGCGATCGTTGTCACATGCTGATAGTAGACGAGGGGGCCGGCCCGCGCGATCCGGATCAGCTCCGAATCCGCCTCATCGGGCGAGAGCCGCGGTGCGACCGAGACCAAGTTGACGAGCGCGTGGTCGTTCTCGGCCCGCATCCGCACCCAAAAGGCCCGCAGTGCCGCATCGCCGCCGCCGGAAACCAGCGCGCTCAGCATCATCTCGGCGAGGACCTGGTGCTTGAGCGACCACATCGCCGCCAGACCCGCCTCGTCGGTGCCGAGCGATCCGGCAAGAAGCTGGGGCGGGACGATCTCCAGAAGATCCCTGATCCGCGACAGTTGCACGTCGTTGAGCTTGGTCCGCGGCACGATGCCGGGCGTACGGCTGAGAAGCCCCTTCTTCACTTCGAAGAACGCCGCGAGTTCGGCGGCATCCTCGTCCGGCGCAAGCACACCGAGCCGCGCCAGCAGTCGCCTCGCGGCGGTCTTGACCTTGCCCGAGCGGTCCGAGCCGAGGCTTTCGAGGAACGGCTGGTCTTCCGGCGACAGTCCCTCGGCAAGGGCCGCGACGAGCTTTGTCCGCTCCTCGGCCGGAACGGCGGGCGCCTTCGTCGCCAGAAGCGCGCGGGCCGCGGCGGGATCGCTTCCGCGGAACGCGGTGAAGGCGGCAAGCCGTTCGGCCGGAAGATATCCGTCCCAGTTCGCCTCGCTCAGGATCTCGCCCTCGTCACGCGGCGCAGATCCGGCTTGCCAGGCGGCAAGCGCCCCGTAGTCGGCCGGGAAACCCTCGGTGTCCTTCGGTGGCAGCCAGTCGAACGGATGCGCCATCACGCCGCGCCGGGCCATCAGGCCGATGACGGCCCGTGCGTGCGCGCGTTCGTTCGATACCTTCATCAGCCTGCGGAACATCGGCCTCAGCGCTTCGGGAAGAAGCGGCAGCTTCGGGGTTGGAACGGGGGCGACGGTCTCCAGCGTCTGCGGCACGTCCGGGCGCAGGCAGACGGCGCGCGCCTGCGCGGCCTCGGCCAGAAGCCGCAGCTGTGCCTCGACGCCGGTATGCCCCGCGTCAAGCGCGCCGCCCGTCGGGGCTTCGCCTCCCGCCATCCAGCGCAGTTTCGCGCCCTCGATCCGGGTGAGCGCCGCCTCGATGTCAGTCGATGATCCCTCAGGCGGCATGATAGCGCCCCAGGTTCGTGTCGGCGGCCAGAAGGTCGGCCTGGCGCGCGTTCCAGAGGACGACCGCGCCTTTCAGCTCGGCTCCGCGCACCGTGCCCTCGGCGCCTTCGGGTCGCACCGGCAAAGCCTGCGGCCCGTCCGTCCACCACAGCGCCTCGCCCGCCGTAGCGAGCCGCCCGGCAGGCAGGAGCAGCGGAAGGTCGGCGAGCCACGGCTGGCGCAGGACGGCCTTCGCGTAGAGGCCCAGCACCTCCTCGGGCCCGGCCTCGGGCCAGGGCAGGGGCGCATCGAGCGGCTGGCGCTCGACGATCTGGGCGCGCAGCGGCAGGGCGGCGGGATAGAAGGCCAGCTCGGCCCGGAACTGCTCGCCCGGGCTGAAGGCCGAGCCTTGCTTGCCAACCGAGGCGGGGAAGAAATCCTGCAAGAGCGCGAAGCGCGGTCCTTTGGGGTCGAGGCCCAGAAGCCAGGTCGAGCGCGCGATCAGCCCGTCGCGGCGCGCCTCCTCGCGGCTGGCCAGCACCTCCCAGGCACCGGCATAGCGCGGGGCTTCCGGGTTCTCCAGGAGCGCCTCGCGCGTTTCGGCCGTGACGATCTCGCGCCGGATTTCGGGCGCACAGTCGCCGCCCGCCCAGGCGCGCGACAGGATCACCAGCTTGCCCAGTTCCGCCACCAGCGCATCGCCCCTCTGCCGTTGCGGCAGGTCGAGTACGCGCGCCGGGATCATGTCGATCCGCGCGGCCAGATTGGCCGCCTTGGCATCGACCAGGCGCGAGGCGATGCGGCGGCAGCGCACGGTCAGGTCCGACAGCGTCTCCGACAGTCCCGTCCGCAGTTGGTCGGCAATCCAGCCCTCCATCTCGGCCAGGCCGTCCGTCACCGAGGCGCGGGTGGATTCGGCGCGCTTTTCCTTGGCCGCCTCGCGCCGGGCGATCTCCTTCGGGTCGAGTTCCTTCGCTTCCTCCGCGACCTTCGCGGCGGCAAGGCTCTTGCCCTCGGCCGTCCGCCCGTCCGAGGCGCTCTTGCGGCGCCGCCCCAGCCAGTCGGTGATCCATTCCGGCACGTCCGCCGGCCCGAACCCGCCCTTGCCGTCGGCGAACTGCATCATCAGGGCAAGTGCATGCTTGCAGGGAAATTTCCGCGACGGGCAGGAGCATTTCGACCCGAGGTCGGACAGGTCCACAGCCACCCGGTAGGGATTCGCGCCCGAACCCTGGCAGGCGCCCCAGATCAGCGCGCCGTCTGCGGACGCGGCCCTTTCGGGCCATTTCGCGGGGGAAAGGAGTTTGGTCGCCGCCTTCAGCGAGGCCTGGTCCGGCGCGGCGGCTTCAATCGAGGAAATCGTCAACGACATGGGCCGAATGAAGCACCCCGCGACGCTTCGATCAATATGCCTTGGAGTCCGCCGCCGCCGCCCATTTGGGCGCCAGTTTTCGGGCATTTGCGCCCAAGCCGCGTGCACTCGGCTGCCGGTTGCACATCCCTTGCGCCGAATCGTGGGCGCGGCTTACCGTTTGGTCAAAAATCCGGCTATCCGAACGACCGACCATAACAACAGGGATGTGACCATGACCAAGGGGACTTTTCCGCTCTCGCGCCGGGGCCTGATGCTGGCCGGCGGCGCCGCCGCTATGGGCGCCGCGCTGCCCTCGCGCTCCTTCGCGCAGGCGCCGATCAAGATGGCCGGCATCTACACCGTGCCGGTCGAGCAGCAATGGGTGAGCCGCATCCACATTGCCGCCGAGGCCGCCGTCGCGGCGGGCGCGGTCGAGTACACCTTCAGCGAGAACACCGCGAACACCGACTATCCTCGCGTCATGCGGGAATATTGCGAGAGCGGCGTGAACCTGATCGTGGGCGAGATCTTCGGCGTCGAGGCCGAAGCCCGCGAGGTCTGCGCCGAATATCCCGAAGTCGCCTTCCTGATGGGCTCGTCCTTCCTGCCCGACCCGGCGGCGAACCCGAACCTTGCGGTCTTCGACAACTACATCCAGGACGCTTCGTATCTCTCGGGCATCATCGCGGGCGCAATGACCCAATCGGGCAAGATCGGCATGGTCGGCGGCTTCCCGATCCCCGAGGTCAACCGGCTGATGAACGCCTTCATGGCGGGTGTGCGTGAAACCCGCCCGGACGCCACCTTCCAGGTCTCGTTCATCGGTTCGTGGTTCGACCCGCCCAAGGCCAAGGAAACCGCCTTCGGCATGATCGACGCCGGGGCCGACCTTCTTTATGCCGAACGTTTCGGCGTCTCGGACGCCGCCAAGGAGCGCGGCATCCTTGCCATCGGCAACGTCATCGACACGCAGCCCGACTATCCCGACACCGTCGTCGCCTCGGCGCTCTGGCATTTCGAGCCGACGATGAACGCCGCTCTTGCCGCCGTGATGGCAGGCAGCTTCACGGCCGAGAACTACGGGATGTATTCCTTCATGAAGGAGGGCGGCTGTTCGCTCGCACCGCTCGGCACGTTCGAGGGCAAGGTCCCCGAGGCCGCGATGGCCCTGGTCGCCGAGCGCGAAGCGGCGATCAGGGACGGGTCCTTCACCGTCGAGATCGACGACGGCGAGCCCAAGTCCTCGTGACCCGAAATGGCCCTGAGGCGGAGCCCGTCCTCCGCCTCGACCGCATCACCAAGCGCTTCGGCAAGCTCACCGCGAACGACGCGGTGAGCCTGTCGGTGCGCCGGGGCGAAGTGGTGGCTCTTCTGGGCGAGAACGGTGCCGGCAAGACGACGCTGATGAACATCCTCTTCGGCCATTACGTTGCCGACGAGGGCACGGCCGAGGTCTTCGGCCAGCCCTTGCCCCCCGGCACCCCGCGCGCCGCGCTGAAGGCCGGCGTCGGCATGGTGCACCAGCATTTCACGCTGGCCGGCAACCTCTCGGTCCTCGACAACATCCGCCTCGGCACCGAGCCGCTCCTGTCGCTCGGCTCGTCCCGCAAGGCCCGCGCCAAGGTCGAGGCACTGTCCCGCGACTTCGGCCTTGCCGTCCACCCCGACGCCCGCGTCGGCGATCTTTCGGTCGGCGAATGCCAGCGGGTCGAGATCCTCAAGGCGCTCTACCGCGACGCCCGCATCCTGATCCTGGACGAGCCCACCGCCGTCCTCACCCCGCAGGAGACGGACGCGCTCTTCGAGACGCTCAGGAAGGCCATCGCCAGGGGCCTTTCCGTCATCTTCATCAGCCACAAGCTGCACGAGGTCATGGCGATCGCGGACCGCTGCGTGGTGATGCGCCACGGCCGCGTGGTCGGCGAGGTCGATACCCACGCCACCGACCGTGCCAAACTCGCGGAGATGATGGTCGGCGGCGAGGTTTCGCTGCCCAAGGCTTCCCCCGGCACGCCCGGCCCGGTCCTGATGCGGCTTGCCGAGGTCTCGGCGCCGGGCCTTGCACGCATAACGCTGGAGCTTCGCTCCGGACAGATCACCGGCCTCGCCGGTGTCAGCGGGAACGGGCAGGGGGCGCTGGCGAATCTCGTCTCGGGACTTGTCAAACCGGACTCGGGGCGGATCGAGCTGAACGGAACTCCTGTCGCCGGGTGGACCCCGCGAGAGGCGCTGGCGAGGGGCGTCGGCCGCATCCCCGAGGACCGCCACCGAACCGGCACCATCGCCGATTTCACGCTTGCCGAGAATGCCGTGCTCGAAGGCTACCGCTCGGCCTACAGCCGGCAGGGCCTGATGAACTGGCGCGCCGCGGACGCCTTCGCGCGGCAGGTCATCCAGGACTACGACGTCCGCTGCCCCGGTCCCGACGCGAAGATCCGGCTCCTCTCGGGCGGCAACATGCAGAAGCTGATCCTCGGCCGGGTGCTCTCGGGAAAGCCCGAGATCATCCTTGCCAACCAGCCGGTCCGCGGCCTCGATGTCGGCGCGGTCGCCTATGTCCACAGCCGCCTGATCGCGGCGCGCGATCGCGGCGCGGCGGTGCTTCTCATCTCCGAAGACCTCGACGAGATTCAAAGCCTTTCGGACGTCATCCACGTCATCTCGGAGGGCCGCCTCTCGCCTGCCTTCGCGCGCAGCTCGAAAAGCCCGGCCGAGCTTGGCCTCTGGATGGCCGGCCACGGCTTCGAGGACCAGGATGCGGCTTGAGCCCGTCGCCAACCCCACCCTTGCGCGCCGCGTCGGCTATCCTGCCGCCGC
>JBNLCA010000178.1:0-12674 GCA_050303575.1 Paracoccaceae bacterium | reverse complement strand
CTTGCCCGGCGCAGCGGCCAGATCGGTGCTGCGCCGATCGAGGGGCGCTTCACGTTCGATCTGCCGCTGACGCGCGAGGCGATGGCGGACTATCTCGGCCTGACGCTCGAGACCGTGAGTCGGCAGATCTCGGGTCTGAAGGCCGACGGTGTGATCATGCTGGAGGGGACGCGCCATGTGGTGACCCCCGACTTCGACCGGCTGATCGAGCAGACCGGCGACGACAGCGACGGCGGCGCGCTGGTCTGAGCGCGCAGCCTAGCCGCGCAGAAGGGCGAGGAACCGGTCGACGCTGTCCTCCGTCGCCGACCAGTCCGTGACCAGGCGCGCCGTCAGCATGGCGTCGTCCGGGCCGTCCAGATCACCTGACGGATAGTATCTTGCGCCGGCGGCAATCAGATCCCGGTGCAGCGCACGCGGCCACTCGGCGAAGATGATGTTGGCCTCGGGTTCGCCGAGAAACCGGACATGCGGCATCTGCTTCATGCCGCGCACCAGCCGTGCGGTCGCCGCATTCGCCGAGCGCGCCATCTCGAGCCAGAGCCCGTCCGACAGGTAGGCCGCCATCTGCGACGAGAGGTAGCGGTGCTTGGAGAAGAGATGCGCTCCGCGCTTGCGGCGCAGTTCGAACTCCCAGGCCCTTGACGGATCGAAGAAGATCACCGCCTCGACCCCCATCAGCCCGTTCTTCGTGCCGCCGAAACTGACTGCGTCGACGCCCGCCTTCCAGGTCATCTCGGCGGGCGTGCAGCCCAGCGCCGCGATGGCGTTGGCGAAGCGTGCGCCGTCCATGTGGACGGGCAGGCCATACTCCCGGGCGATCCCGGTCAGCACGCGAATCTCGTCGAGCGTATGGACCGCGCCCTTCTCTGTGACCTGGGTGATCGTGACCGGACCGCGCTGCGGCCCGTGCACGCCGCGCGTTTCCTCGCCCGCGATGGCGGCGCGAAGCGCGTCCGGCAGCATCTTGCCGCCGACATGGTCGACCAGCGTGAGCTTCGAGCCGCCGGTGTAGAATTCGGGCGCGCCGCATTCGTCCTCGTGCACATGCGCGACGCGCGAGCAGAAGACCGTTTGCCACGGCTGGGCCAGCGTGGCGAGGCAGAGCGCGTTCGCCGCGGTGCCGGTGGCGACGAGAAAGACCGCCGCCTCGGGCGCCTCGAAGAGGTCGCGAATCCTCGCGCGCACCTCGTCCATCAGGGGATCGACGCCGTAGGGCATCGCGTAGCCCTCGTTCGCGCGGCCGATCGCCTCGATCACCTTCGGATGCACGGGGCCTGTATTGTCGGACGCGAAATTCACGGGACCTCCTCAATGATGTAATCTTCCCAGTCGTCCTCATCGACCTCGTACTCGGGCACCGTCCAGCCCCTGACCGACATGCCCGCGGCATGGGTGCTTTCCGGATCGCCGGTGACGAGCGGGTGCCAGTCGGGAAGCGGCATGCCCTCGTGCAGCAGCCGGTAGGCGCAGGTTGCCGGCATCCAGTAGGCGATCTCGCCGATGTTCTTCGGGGTGAGGACGACGCATTCCGGCACGATCTGCTTGCGGATGGCGTAGTTCCCGCAGCGGCAGCTGTCGCCATCGAGCAGGCGGCAGCCGACGCGGGTGTAGGAGACCTCTCCGGTGTCGGCGTCCTCGAGCTTGTTCAGGCAGCACTTTCCGCAGCCGTCGCACAAGGCCTCCCACTCGGTGGGGGTCATGCGGTTCAGCGGAACCTTCTCCCAGAACGCTTTCCTGAGCTTCGCCATCCGGCGGAGACTACGCCTAGATGCGGGAAAGGGAACCCCGGCTAGAGCAGCTTGCGCATCAGCGGACGGCCGGGCTTCTGACGGGCGACCTCGGTGAAGCCGGCCTTCTCGAAAACGGCGGTCGAACCGACATAGAGGCCGATCGATTTGGACGTCTTAGACCGGTCCATCGGGCTCGCCTCGACCAGCTTGGCGCCGCTCGTTCTGGCAAACTTCAGCCCCTCGGCGACCATCCGGTGCGAGAGGCCCTGGCCGCGCTCACGGCTGACGAAGAAGAAGCACGAGATCGCCCAGACCGTCCGGTCGGCCGGGTCGGTGTCCGGCAGGGGAGACATCGCGCGGCGCGGGTTGTTCCATTCCGGCACGTCGGCGCGCGGGCCGATCTGCATCCAGCCGATGGGCACATCGCCGCGATAGGCGATCAGGCCCGGCGGCGGGCCGTCCTCGATGCGGCGGACCATCAGGTCGCGCTTGGCCGCGCCCGTCATCTCCTGGCGGACCTTCGGCGCCAGCCGGAAATGCAGGCACCAGCAGTCGTAACAGGCGCCCTTTGGGCCGAAGAGCGTGACCCAGTCCTGCGCGCGGTCGGGAGTGACGGGATGGATGCGGATATCGTCGGGCATGGCGGCCTCGCCGGAATGTTCCGAAATTGTTCTCCTGTCGCGGACTGCGAGTCAAGCCGGAAGGGCGGCAAGAATCCCGCGGGCGCGGGCGCAGTCGGCATCCATCTGCGTGACCAGCGCCTCGAGGCTCTCGAACTTCGCCTCGGGCCGGAGATAGTCGACAAGGGCGACCGAGAGGTGCGCACCGTAAAGATCGCCCGAGAAGTCGAAAAGGAAGGTTTCGAGGTTCGGGACATTCTCGCCGAACATCGGGCGGACACCCATCGAGGCCGCGCCGTGATAATGGCCCTTGTGCGGGCCCGTCATCACGTCGACCAGCACCGCGTAGATGCCGAACTTCGGCGGGTGCAGCCCGGCGATCGACATGTTGGCGGTGGGATAGCCAAGCTCGCGGCCGCGCTTCTCGCCGCCCAGGACCTCGCCGTCGATCCGGTACCAGTGGCCCAGCATCCCGGCGGCGTCGCGCGGGCGGCCCTCGCTCAGGGCCTGGCGGATCGCGGTCGAGGAGACCTCGCCCGCATCTCCGGCCAGAAGGTCGGCGGCTGTGACACCGAAGCCGAACTCACCGCCGAGCGCCGTCAGCGTCGCGGCGTCGCCCGCGCGGCCCTTGCCGAAACGGAAGTCGGTGCCGACAACGATGTGCGAGATTCCCAGCCCCTCGGACAGAACCTCGCGGGCGAAGCCGTCGGGCGACATGCCGGCGATGCGGTCGTCGAAGGGAAGCTCGTAAAGGTCCTCGACGCCCAGCTTCTCCAACCGGTTCGCCCGAGTTTCGGCATTCATCAGCCGGAAAGGCGGGGCGTCGGGCGCGAAGTGCTGGCGCGGATGCGGCTCGAAGGTGATGATGCCCAAAGGTTTGCCGAGCCGCGCTCCCTCGGCCCGGGCGATGTCGATGACATGGCGGTGGCCGAGATGGACGCCATCGAAATTGCCCAGCGCGACAGACGCGCCTCGGGCCTCCGGCTCGACGGTCCAGCTTCGGTGAATGCGCATCCGGTCTTCCCGCGAACGGCCCAGCCGCTCAGTCGAACTTGCGGCTGGGCGCCAGAACCAGCGCCTCGCCCTTCAGGACGACCGTATCCCCCACCGAGCAGCGGGTTTCAAGCGTGACCCGGCGCCGGGAATGGTCGATCTCGCGCACCGTCACCTCGGCGAGAACGATGTCGCCCGGCCGCACCGGCGCCATGAACTTGAGGGTCTGGCCCAGATAGACCGTGCCGTGGCCGGGAAGCTGCTCGCCGATGACCGCCGAGACGAGGCCGGCGGTCAGCATCCCGTGTGCGATCCGACCCTCGAAGATGGTGTCCCGCGCGTACGCGTCGTCGAGATGAACCGGGTTCCGGTCGGTCGAGACCTCGGCGAAAAGCTCGATATCCCGGTCGGTTACCTCTTTTTTCAGGTAGCGCATCATGCCGATCTCGAGATCTTCGATACAGATCGTGCCGCGCGGGAGATTGTCGGTCAGGAGCATGGCGCCCTCGTTGCTGCAGTGCAGAGTATGCCCGGAAATCGGCCGCGCAACAATATTGCGCTGGACAATTTGTCACAGGCGTTTCCTTGCCGGGATTGTTGTCCGGTTTCGTGGCAGCCGCTACGTTACGGGAACCATCCCCGAATCCCGCTAGAGAAGAGCGTTCGGACGGGCGGCTGAAAGCTAGGGTGTACGTCTAGCGCAGCCGCCCGATCGCTTTTGTGGCCCCCAGCATCTCCGCGTCGAGATAGGCCTGAACCAGCGCCGGGTCGGGATTTTCCACGTCCGGTCCGAAACGGTCAGCGGCCAGCCCGCCCGTGATGAAGAGCGTGTCCAGCCCTTCGGCGATACCGCCCTGGATGTCGGTGTGGATGCCGTCGCCGACGCAGAGGATGCGGCTTTCGTCGACGGGGCGAATCTTCGCAAGCCGCCGGCGGGCAAGGTCGTAGATCGGCGGATGCGGCTTGCCGAAATAGAGGCTCTCGCCGCCCATCTCGGTGTAGAGCCTGGCCAGAGCCCCGGCACACCATTCGCGTGTGTCGCCCCGGTCGACCACCACGTCGGGGTTGGCGCACAGGAGCTTCAGCCCCTTCTGCTTGGCATAGAGGAAATCCGGCCGCCAGACGGCCGGGTCGGCATGGGGATCGGTCGGGCCGGTGCAGACGATGCCCTCGGCCTCGGCAAGTGGCACGCGCTCGATCGTGACCGGGTCGGCGATGATCTCCATCGGCTCGAAGAAGGTCAGGTCGTGCTCGGTGCCGATGTAATAGACCTTCGAGCCGACGAACCCTTCGAACATCGCCGCCCGGGCAGAGTCGCCCGAGGTGGCGATGGCATCCCATGCATCATCGGGCACCTGCCATTTCACCAGTTGCTTCTTCACCTCGCGCCAGGCCCGCGGCGCGTTGGTAACGAGGACCACCGCCCCGCCCTTCTGCCGGAACCGCTGCAATGCCGCGACGGCCGCGGGATAGGCGCGCACGCCGTCATGCACGCAGCCCCAGAGGTCGCAGAAGAGCGCGTCGTAGCGGTCGGCGATCTCGTCGAGCGAGCGGATGACGTCGGTCATGGGGTCTCCTGTTCTGCGGCTTGGGTGTATAATGATCCGGCGCATGGTGGAAGTTCCATGGCACGTCCGGATCAACGACCCTGCGAAGCCCGATGCAACTGATTGAAAGTTCCATAATCGGTCTGAGGGCCGCCCGGCATGTCCTGACGAGCCGCAAGTCGCCGGTGTCGGTCACCCTCTTTCCGATGTGTCACCTTGGCGCGGCGGACTTCTTCTGGGAGGTCTACCAGGACGCGGCGGAGCATGACATCGTGCTGCTGGAGGGGATCCGGTCGCCCGCCTCGCGAAGCCTGACCCGCGCCTACAGGTGGATCCGTCCCGACCGGCTCGGCCTGGTTGTCCAGCCCCACCCGACCTTTCCGGACAGCTGCGAGGTGATTCACTCGGACCTGACAAGTGCCGAGTTCGAGGCACTTTGGGCAACTGTCCCGCTATGGGAGCGTTGGACAATTCCAGTGGCCACGACTCTTTTCGGCCTGTGGATGCGATACTTCGCCACCGTCGAAGCGATCGCCCCTCATTTGACAACGGACGACGCGCCGACGCGTGAGCTGGTGCTTGCCCCCGAGCCGCTTGTGCGCATCCTTCTCGATGCGCGGGACGAACGGCTGTGCGATCACCTCACCCGGATCGTCGAAAACGCGGACGACCGCCCCCTTTCGGTTGCGGTCGTCTATGGCGCGGCGCACATGCGGGCCGTCATTCGCCACCTCAATCAACTGGCCGGATTCACGCCGACCAAGAGCGACTGGCTGACAATCTTCGAATACTGAGATTACAGCTTCAGGTTCGGGATGATCTGCTTCTTGCGGCTCATGATGCCGGGCAGGACCACCGTGTCGCCCGTGACCGTGGCGCCGAAGCTCTTCTCGGCGACGGTCTTCACCAGGTCGTTCGGGACGAGCAGCGTCGCCTCCTCCTTCAGGATGTCGATGACGAAGAGAAGGACCTGGTCGGCGCCGTCCTCTTTCGCCACACCCTCCATCGAGGACATCAGGCTGTCCTTGCGGGCCAGCAGCGTGGCGGGCGATGTGGTCTCGAGCACCGAGACGCGGAATTCCTTGCCGGCGATCTCGTATTCCTTGCTGTCCATCCGCAGAAGCTCGGCGTCCGAGAAGGCCGAGACATCGGACTTCGCGGCGAACATCTCGGCGGCGTAGGCCGGAATATCGATGCCAAGGTCGGCCGCGAGTTTCTCGGCGAGTTCGCGATCGACCGGCGTCGTGGTGGGCGAGCGGAATTCCAGCGTGTCCGAGAGGATGCAGCTCAGCATCAGGCCCTTGATCTGGTCGGGCATGCGGCCCGCATCATCGCCCATCAGATGGTACATGACGGTCGCGGTGCAGGCGAGCGGGCGGATGGTGATCTCGATCGGCGACCTGGTCTTGAGCCCGCCCTGCAGCATGTGGTGGTCGATGATGCCAATGACCTTGGCCTCGTTGATCGAGGGCGGCAGCTCGGCGACGTTGTTGGTGTCGACGACCACGACCGTGTCGCCGGCGGTCACGTCGGCGATGATCGCCGGCTTCTCGGCACCCCATTTCTTCAGGACAAAAGCCGCCTCGGTGTTCGGCTCGCCCAGAAGCCGCGCTTCTGCCGGGGTGCCTTTCACATGGCTCAGGTACCAGGCCCAGATCAGCGGCGAGCCGGTCGAGTCGGTATCGGGCGATTTGTGGCCGAAGACGAGCGTGGTCATGGGGTCGGTCCGTTCCTGAATGAAATCGCGGGCCTTCTAGCGGAGGGTCGGGGGGTTGTCACGTATCCGCTCGGCGAAAAGAAAGAGGCCGCGCCCGGGGCGCGGCCTTCCGTCTCTCGCGGATCGCGGCCTTAGCCGTTCTTCGCGTAATATTCGACGACGAGGTTCGGCTCCATCATCACCGGGTACGGCACGTCGCCCAGCTTGGGCGTGCGCACGTAGGTCGCGGTCATCTTGGAGTGATCGGCCTCGATGTAGTCCGGCACGTCACGCTCGGCGAGGCCGACGGCCTCGAGCACGATGGCGAGCTGCTTGGACTTGTCGCGGACCTCGATCACGTCGCCTTCCTTGACGCGGTACGAGGGAATGTTCACCCGGCGGCCGTTCACCTTGACGTGGCCGTGGTTCACGAACTGGCGCGCGGCGAAGACGGTCGGCACGAACTTGGCGCGGTAGACGACCGCGTCGAGGCGGCGCTCGAGAAGGCCGATCAGGTTCTCGCCGGTGTCGCCCTTGACCCGGGCGGCCTCGACATAGATGCGCTTGAACTGCTTCTCGGTCATGTCGCCGTAGTAGCCCTTGAGCTTTTGCTTGGCGCGCAGCTGCAGACCGAAGTCCGACATCTTGCCCTTGCGGCGCTGGCCGTGCTGGCCGGGACCGTATTCACGCTTGTTGATCGGCGATTTGGGGCGGCCCCAGATGTTCTCGCCCATCCGGCGGTCGATCTTGTACTTGGCAGAGGTGCGTTTGGTCACCGTCTGATCTCCTTCTGATGCGCTCCCGCGGGGGGAACTATGAAGGGCGTTGTCCTTTCCGGGTCTCCCCGGCGACAGGCATCCCCTTGCGGGGGCCGCCAACACCAATGAAAGGCCCGGCTCCTCGCGGAACCGGGACGGCGCGCTTATAAAGGGGTTTCGGCCCGAGTCAACAGCCGGGACCCCGGATTTCCGGGGCGGAAAGGCCGCAATCGGGCCGGAAAGTCCCCTGCCCCGTTCCCCCGCGCGCCCGCATCCTGTAAACCTTCGGAATGGTTGGCGTTTTGAAGGTATGTCCCGGGTGAGCGACGAAAAGCTGGACGTCTCCATCGTCATGCCGTGCCTGAACGAGGCGGCGACGGTGGTCGAGTGCGTGGAACATGCGAAGGTCGCGCTGGCGACCCTCAACCAGCGGCACGGCTGGTCGGGCGAGGTCATCGTCGCCGACAACGGCTCGGACGACGGCAGCCAGGACCTGGCGCGCGGCGCCGGGGCGCGGGTGGTGAACGTGCCGATGCGCGGTTACGGCGCCGCCCTGCGCGAGGGGTTCCGGCAAGCGAAGGGCCGGTTCCTCGTCATGGGCGACAGCGACTGTTCCTACGATTTCGCCGAGTCGGTGGCCTTGGTCGAGGCGCTGGAGGCCGGGGCAGACCTCTGCATGGGCTCGCGCTTCAAGGGCGAGATCAAGCCAGGCGCCATGCCGTGGAAGAACCGCTACATCGGCAACCCGGTCCTTTCGTTCATCCTGCGCCTGCTGTTTTCGACCAAGGTGTCGGACAGCCATTGCGGCCTGCGCGCCCTGACGCGAGAGGCGTTCGACCGGCTGAGGCTGAACAGCCCGGGCATGGAATTCGCGTCCGAGATGGTGCTGAAGGCGTCGTCTCTGGGAATGGCGATCGACGAGCGTCCGGTGACGCTGAGCCCGGACAAGCGCGGTCGGCCGCCGCATCTGAGACCCTGGCGCGACGGCTGGCGGCACCTGCGCTACATGCTGATGCTGTCGCCGATCTGGCTGTTCCTGGGGCCGGGGCTTCTGGCTTTCGGGATCGGCGTCCTGATCCTGAGCGCACTGCTTCTGCAGCCGGCGGACGAGACGGTGGACCTGTTCGGCCTCGCCTTCGGCGACCACTGGCTGTTCCTGTCCTCGGCGCTGATCGTGTCGGGCACGCAAACCGCCGTGATGGGACTGGTCGCAGTGGTCCATTCCGTGCGGCAGGGATGGCGGCGACCGCCGGGCTGGCTCAGGCGGCTCATCCCTCACCTTCGGCTGGAATACTGGATGGTGCTGGGGCTGGCGATGATCGTGCTCGCGGTCGTCGGCATCCTGTCGGCCTATTTCGGCTGGGCGCGGTCCGGCTTCGGCCAGCTCGACGCGTTCCGGCCGATCGCGCTTTACGCCACGATGCTGATCCTTGGGTTCCAGTGCTTCTTCGGCGGGTTCCTCCTGTCGGTTGTCGGCGGGGCGCGGGCGGAGACGGAACTGACAGGCGACTAGTCTTGCCCATGGGCGCCGGACGTGATCTGCCGGGCGCATGATCCGGTCGGTTCCGTTCCTCATCGCCTTTGCATCTGGCGGCCTGCTGACCCTGATGGTGCTCCTCAACGGCCAGTGGGCGGTCCATGGCACGGCGCTCTTGTCGTCGTGGATGGCGCACGGGACCGGGGCGGTGGCCGCGCTCGTCTTCATCGGCACGCTGATGGCCTTCGGGCGGAGGATGGCGCCGGACAGGCCGTCAGCACCGAAGTGGGCCTATCTGGGCGGGCTCTCGGGGGCGGTGACCGTGATGCTGACCTCGACGACGGTGAACGGGCCGCTGGCGCTGGCCGGGACGCTGGCGCTGGGGCTGGTGGGGCAGGCCGCCTATTCGATCCTTGCCGACCGGTTCGGCTGGTTCGGCCTGCCGGTCAGGCCGATCACCGGGCGCGACTGGGCGGCTCTGGCCCTGATCCTGGGCGGAAGCTTCCTCGTCATCTTTTCGGGCGGCGCATGATCCTCGCGCTCGCCATCCTGATGGCCTTCGCGGGCGGGGTTCTGGTGGGGACCAGCCGCTCGCTGAACGGGCGGCTGTCGCTCTCGACCTCGCCGCTCGTCGCGTCCTTCTGGAACCATCTTGTCGGCTTCATCTTCCTCTCGGCGGTGGCGCTGATCTTCGGCGGGCTGATGCCCGGTGGCCTTCCCGACGCGCCCTGGACGGCCTGGTTCGGCGGCACGCTGGGCGTGCTTTTCGTCGCGTCGGGCAGCTGGCTCATCGCGCGGATCGGAGCGACTATGACCGCGATCCTGGTGATCGCGGGGCAAATGGTCTCGGGCGTGATCCTCGATTTCGCGATGGGCGCGCATCAGGGGCTGGCGGCCAAGGCCCTCGGCATCGCCCTGATCCTGGCCGGTGTCATCCTCGCCCAGCGGCAGCGCGGCTGAGCGGCGGGCTTGAGCCGGGCCGGACGGGCCTGTAAGCCGCAGGAATGCTTTCCTACCAGCACGCCTACCACGCCGGAAACCCGGCCGACGTCCAGAAGCACGACGCGCTCGCCCGGCTGATCGTGGCGCTGACGGCCAAGCCGCGGCCGATCACCTACATGGAGACGCATGCCGGGCGTGGGCTTTACGACCTCACATCGGCCGAGGCCTTGAAGACCGGCGAGGCGGCGCTGGGCATCGGCAAGGCCAGCCCCACCGGACCCTATGCCGAGGCGCTGGCGCAAGTGCGGGCAAAGCACGGGCCGGATGCTTATCCAGGCTCGCCGCTGGTGGCGGCTGCGCTGCTCAGGCCCGAGGACCGGATGCACCTGATGGAACTGCACCCGGCCGAACACGCCGCCCTGAGACGGGCGATGCGCGGACGGGCCGAGATCCACAAACGGGACGGGTTCGAGGGCATCCTGGCGATCTCGCCCCCAACCCCGCGCAAGGGTTTGGTGCTGATCGATCCCAGTTACGAGGTGAAATCGGACTACGAGGAGGTGGCGGGCTTCGTCCGGAAACTCATTGCCCGCTGGCCCGAGGCGACGGTGCTGATCTGGTACCCGATCCTTGCGGAAGGACGGCACCGGACGCTGCTCAAGGGCCTCGAGGGCCTGGAGACGCAGGTAGACGAGGTGCCGGTCGACCTTGGCAGGGCCAGGGGGATGGCCGGCTCGGGGCTGGTCGGCGTGAACCTGCCTTACGCGTTCGCGCTGAGATCGTAGCGCGCGGGGCGCACGCGGCGCGGCACGATGACCCGGACTTCGTCCTGTTGGGCGATCGGCGCGGCCTTCACGTCGAGATCAACGGCGGTCTTCTGCTTGGCGTCCGACGTGCGGGCCATGACTTCCGAAAACTTGAAACGGTTGAACATCGGATTGCCTCCCGTGAGTTCCTATCCCTGACTGTCAACGTGCAGGCGGAATGGGGCACAAGGGTGACGATATCTGGAAGCTAAGCGGGCCTTTTGATTAACGGATGACCGCTCTCAGCCGCATTTCGAATAGCCGCAATTCACGCAGGTGAGGCAGCCCTCGACCATCCTCAGGTCGTAACTGCCGCAGGAAGAACAGCTTTTCCCGCGCTTGAGGCTGACCACCTCGGCCTTGGGGTCGGATTTCAGGCCCAGCCCTTCGCCCTCGATGAACCCGATCGAGATGAGGTGCCGTTCGATCACCCCGCCTATGGCCGCAAGAATCGACGGCACGTACTTGCCCTGCATCCAGGCCCCGCCGCGCGGATCGAAGACGGCCTTCAGCTCTTCAACCACGAAGCTGACATCGCCGCCGCGCCGGAAGACGGCCGAGATCATGCGGGTCAGCGCCACGGTCCAGGCGAAATGCTCCATGTTCTTCGAGTTGATGAACACTTCGAACGGGCGGCGGTGGCCCGAGATCACGATGTCATTGATGGTGATGTAGAGCGCGTGCTCGCTGTCTGGCCACTTGAGCTTGTAGGTATTGCCTTCCAGTTCCGCCGGCCGGTCGAGCGGCTCGGAGAGGTACACAACCTCGCCGTCCGTCACCTTCGGCGCCTCCTCGGTCTTTTCCGAAACGGTGAGAACCGATCCCGTCACGGCGTTCGGCCGGTAGGTGGTGCAGCCCTTGCAACCCGTCTCGTAGGCCTGCAGGTACACGTCCTTGAAAGCCTCGAAGCCGATATCCTCGGGCACGTTGATCGTTTTCGAGATCGAGCTGTCGACCCATTTCTGCGCGGCGGCCTGCATGCGGACGTGGTCGCCTGGCGCCAGCGTCTGGGCATTGACGAAATAGTCCGGCAGCGGCTTGTCGCCGAACCGCTCGCGCCAGAGCTGGACGGCGTAGTCCACCACCTCTTCTTCGGTGCGGCTGCCGTCCTTTTGCAGGACCTTGCGTTTATAGGCATAGGCGAAGACTGGCTCGATCCCCGACGAGACGTTGCCGGCATAGAGCGAGATCGTCCCCGTCGGTGCGACCGAGGTCAAAAGCGCGTTGCGGATGCCGTGCGTGCGGATCGCGGCTCGGACATCCTCGTCCATGTTCGCCATGTTGCCCGATGCCAGGAAGGGCTCGGCGTCGAAGAGCGGGAACGACCCCTTCTCGGCCGCCAGATGCGCCGAGGTCAGGTACGCGGCGCGGGCGATCCGGTGCATCCAGCGCTCGGTCGTGCGCGCCGCCTCCTCCGAGCCGTAGCGCAGGCCGACCATCAGGAGCGCATCCGCCAGCCCTGTCACGCCCAGCCCGATCCGCCGCTTGGCCTCGGCCTCGGCCGCCTGCTGCGGAAGGGGGAAGCGGGAGACGTCGACCACGTTGTCCATCATCCGGATCGCGGTGGCGACCAGATCGTCCAGCGCCTCTTCGTCCAGCGCCGCATCCTTGCCGAACGGGTCCTCGACCAGCCGCGCGAGGTTCACCGAACCGAGCAGGCACGCGCCGTAGGGCGGCAGCGGCTGCTCGCCGCAGGGGTTCGTCGCGCTGATCGTCTCGGCATAGGCGAGATTGTTCATCGCGTTGATGCGGTCGATGAAGATCACGCCCGGCTCGGCGTAATCGTAGGTCGACCGCATGATGCGGTTCCACAGGTCCTTCGCCTCGACGGTGCGGTAGACCTTGCCGCCGAACGTCAACTCCCACGGCTTGTCCGCCTTCACGGCCTCCATGAAGGCGTCCGTCACCAGCACCGAGAGGTTGAAGTTCCGCAAGCGCGCCGGGTCGGACTTCGCGGTGACGAAGTCCTCGATATCTGGATGGTCGCAGCGCATCGTCGCCATCATCGCGCCGCGGCGCGAGCCGGCGGACATGATGGTGCGGCACATCGCGTCCCAGACATCCATGAAGCTGAGCGGCCCCGAGGCGTCGGCCGCCACGCC
>JBNLCA010000177.1:0-3649 GCA_050303575.1 Paracoccaceae bacterium | reverse complement strand
TCTTCCTGGCGCTTCATGCCGCCCTCCGGAAAATTTTCGCGGGTCGGAAAAATCCCCTTCACATCGCCGGAGCCATTGGCTAAGTAACGCCCACCTCGCCCGGGGCTTCGTTCCGGGCCCGGTGCGGTTGTGGCGGAATTGGTAGACGCGCAGCGTTGAGGTCGCTGTGGGCTAACCCCCGTGGAAGTTCGAGTCTTCTCGACCGCACCATACCCTCCTCCACTTGCGCAGATCTTCCTTTCCCGGGGCTTTTCCGGCCTTCGTGGTCCTCTCGTGCGCCGATCAGGATCGGGATCGCTGCGGTCTCGGGACGGGCGCGCGACTTGAGCGCGTGGGAGGTGCGGCGCGGGACCGTGCCATGCTCGAACGGCTTGGGGAGGCAATCCTCACGAGTTCTCCAAACAGTCAGACCCGAGAGTCCACCGGGAGCCGGGTCTACAAGGGTTCCGGAACCTGACGCCGGAACGAAGATCGCCTGTTTCACCGCCTCAGCGCCGAAGATTTCAGCCAACAGGTCGCGGTTCGATGTGGAAGCGGCGCTTTCCGCCCATGCCGGACGGGGTGCGATTGTGCCAAAGTCTTGGCTGTTGCAAAGCGGGCCTGCCTTCGTTTTAGTCGTGACTCGATGAGAGCGCGGCGCAAAGCCGCCGGATAACTGACAGGGGAACACCGTTGGACGCTGCCCAGACCGACGCTTTCGTCGAGTTCGATCGTGTGCAGAAGAGCTATGACGGCGAGACGCTCGTCGTCAAAGATCTCAACCTCGCCATGCCGAAGGGCGAGTTTCTGACCATGCTGGGACCCTCGGGGTCCGGCAAGACAACCTGCCTTATGATGCTGGCCGGGTTCGAGACGGCGACGCATGGCGAGATCCGCCTGGCGGGCCGCCCGATCAACCAGGTGCCGCCGCACAAGCGCGGCATCGGCATGGTGTTCCAGAATTACGCGCTCTTTCCGCACATGACGGTGGGCGAGAACCTCGCCTTCCCGCTGGAAGTGCGCGGTATGTCTAAATCCGACCGCGAGGCAAAGATCAAGCGCGCGCTCGACATGGTTCAGATGGGGGCCTTCGCGAACCGGCGCCCGGCGCAGCTCTCCGGCGGCCAGCAGCAGCGAATCGCGCTTGCCCGTGCACTGGTCTTCGATCCCGAGCTGGTGCTGATGGACGAACCGCTGGGCGCGCTCGACAAGCAGTTGCGCGAGCACATGCAGTTCGAGATCAAGGCACTGCACCACCGGCTGGGCATCACCGTGGTCTACGTGACCCACGACCAGGGCGAGGCGCTGACCATGTCGGACCGCGTCGCCGTCTTCAACGACGGGCGCATCCAGCAGCTGGCGCCGCCCGACGAGCTTTATGAGCGGCCGCAGAACAGTTTCGTCGCCCAGTTCATCGGCGAGAACAACAAGCTGCCCGGCACGATCGAGACCCTCGAGGAGGACAAGGCGACGGTGAAGCTGGAAACCGGCGAGATCATCGACGCGACGCCGGTCAACATCCGCGCCAGGGGCCAGGAGACGCTGGTCTCGATCCGGCCCGAGCGGGTCGAGTTCAAGCCCGAGATGATGCCGCCCGGTGCGCACATGATCGGCGCTGAGGTGCTCGAGGTCATCTACATGGGCGACATACTGCGCGCCCGGCTCAAGGTGGCGGGGTCGGACGACTTCGTGATGAAGATGCGCAATACTCTGGGCCAGACCCGGCTCGAACCCGGTCAGACGATCAAGGTGGGCTGGCATCCGCAGGATGCCCGCGCGCTCGATCCGCTGTGAGAAATCCCGCGCAGGTTGCGCGGGTCAACGAAGAACCAACATGGGAGTGTACGAATGAAGAAGATCCTTATCCTTTCGACCGCGATGGCCGGCCTTGCCGCCGCTGCGTCGGCACAGGAACTGACGATCATGTCCTGGGGCGGCGCCTACGGCACCAGCCAGGTCGAGGCCTACAACAAGCCCTTCGCGGCCGAGAAGGGCGTGACCGTCAACATGGTGGATGCCGACAACCCGGCGACCCCGATCAAGGCGATGGTCGAGGCGAACAACGTCTCGGTCGACGTGGCCGACGTGGAACTCTCGGACGCGGTGCGGCTGTGCGACGAGGGCCTTCTCGAGGTGATCGATCACGACGCGCTGCCCGCGGCGCCCGACGGCACGCCGGCGGTGGACGATTTCGTCCAGGGCGCGCTGACGTCGGAATGCGCGGTGGCGAACATCGTCTGGTCGACGGTTTATGCCTATGACGCGACGAAGTTCCCCGACGCCCCGCCGACCACCATGGCTGACTTCTTCAATATCGAGGAGTTCCCCGGCCAGCGCGGTCTGCGCAAGACGGCCAAGGCCAACCTCGAGATGGCGCTGATCGCCGACGGCGTGCCGGCCTCGGAGGTCTACGAGGTGCTTGCCACGCCCGAGGGCGTCGACCGCGCCTTCGCCAAGCTCGACACGATCAAGGACTCGGTCGTCTGGTGGGAAGCCGGCGCCCAGCCGCCGCAGCTTCTGGCGGATGGCGAAGTCGTCATGACCACCGCCTATAACGGACGGATCTTCAACGCCGCCGTGGGCGAGGACAAGCCGTTCGAGATCGTCTGGGACGGCCAGATCATGGACTTCGACCTGTTCGTGATTCCGAGGGGCGCGCCCAACAAGGACCTTGCGATGGAATACGTGGCCTTCGCCACCGACACCCAGCGCCTGGCCGACCAGGCCAAGTGGATCAGCTACGGCCCGGCGCGCCTGTCGTCCGGTCCGCTCGTCGGTCTCTACCAGGACGGCAAGACCGAGATGGGTCCGCAGATGCCGACCGCCGAGGCCAACATGTCGAACGCGCTGGTCAACGACTTCGAGTTCTGGGCCGACCGCGGCACCGAGCTGGAAGAGCGCTTCAACGCCTGGCTTGCCGGCTGACGGAGTTTCCGGGGGCGGCCTGTCCGCCCCCGGACCTTTCATGAAGTTCCTTCGCCCTCTCCTTGTCGCCCTGTCGCTGACGCTTGCGGTCCCGGCCCCGGCCCTGGCCGGCGATCCGGTGATGAGCTTTGAATCCGACGATCCGGTGATGAACGGCGCCATTTCAGATGCGCGCCGGACGCTGCCGATGTTCTACGACAAGCTCGCCGCATCGGACCTGACGCAGGATGTGCTGCTTCTGAAGGTGGCCATGCCTTACGAGAGGGACGGCGCGACCAGCCACGAACATATCTGGGTCGCGGTGACCGGCCGCGACGGCGAGACGTTCGACGGCCTCCTCGCCAACGATCCGGTCCATATCGACTACGCCCAGTACGATCCTGTCCGCTTCACCGAGGCGGACGTTTCGGACTGGCTTTACTACAACGAGAACGGCCTGATCGAGGGCGCCTTCACCATGCGGGTGATGCTGAAGGACCTGCCCGAGGACCGGGCCGAGGAATTCCGCAAGGCGATGGCGCCGCCACCCGAGGGGACGGGACCATATGAGTGAGACGCTGACCACCGCAGACGGCCGCCCGCTGAAGGTGGCGCTGGGCCGGTCGCAGGCCCGCCTGCGCCGCAGGGCGTTCCTGCTGGTCGCGCCGCTTCTTCTGTTCATCCTCGTCACGTTCGTCTTCCCCATCGGCCAGATGCTGTTCCGGTCGGTCCACAACGACACGATGTCGGCGAACATGCCGAACCT
>JBNLCA010000176.1:0-5085 GCA_050303575.1 Paracoccaceae bacterium | reverse complement strand
CTGCGCGCCGGGGCCGGGGTCCAGCGGCAGGTCGAACCCGGTGCGTTTGCCGGCGAAATAGGCGCCAAGCTGCGCCACCGCCTCGTCGAGGAGGGGCGAGCGGTCGTCCGCTTCGGCCGCCGACCATTTCAGACGGGTGATGCGGCCGTCCTCCTCGGTCACGACCATGCGGCCGAACGGGCTTTCGACGGCGGCTTGGCGTTTCATTGCGCCGGCCCGGCCAGGGGCGAGAAGGCGGCGCGCAGCGTCTCCACCATGGCGTCGATTGCGGGCGAGGCGCGGCGGGGATTGCGGCGCAGGACCACGCGGGCCTGGTCGACGGTGCCGAACCCGTCCTCGGCGCCGAGAACCCGGCAGCCCGCCGGAATGGCGCTCCGCGCCATCGGCGCGACCGCAAGGCCGTTCGCCACCGCCGCCCGGAAGCCGCCCGTCGTGTCGCACTCGAAGGCGATCCGGTAGTCGATCGCCATCTGGTCGAGCGAGTGGAGCGCATAGTCCTTGCACCAGTCCGAACTGAAATAGACGGCCACCGGCAGCGGCCGGCGCAGGTGCTGGGCGTGCGGGACCGAGGTGACCCACACGGTCGGGTCGACCGCCAGCACCTCGGCATCCTCGGGGCTGGTCGCCGAGTAGGTCACGGCAAGGTCGATCTTGTCCTGCCGCAGCGCCTCGACCTGCGGCGCGCTGAAGTCGCAGCGCAGCGTCACCTCGACGGCCGGGTGCCGTCCGGCGAAGGAAGCGAGGGCGGCGGGAAGGACGCCCTCGACATATTCCTCGGGAATGCCGAGCCGGATCGGTCCGGCCAGCGGCGCCTCGCGCAGCGCCGCCCCGGCCTCGTCCAGCAGGCACAGGACACGGCGCGCGTAGGGGACAAGCTGGCTGCCGCGCTCGGTCAGGTCGACGCCGCGCGGGTGGCGGTCAAAAAGCGTCTGGCCGACCTGCTCCTCGAGCCGGCGGATCATCATCGACACGGCCGACTGCGTCCGCCCGAGCCGGCCCGCGGCGTGGGTGACGCTGCCGGTCTCGGCGACGGCGAGGAAGCCGCGCATCAGGTCGCTGTCGAGGGGCGATTGCATCCAGGCCTTCAGCATCAATCCGATCGATACCGGACATCATAACTATTCGTTTCATAGATGTCGAGGCGAGGCCTAGATCTGATCCCGAGGGGACGAAAGATGCTTCGGATCATCAGGAACTGGATCGAGTTGCAGCGGCGCCGGAGGGCGATGGGGCGCCTCCTGCTGCGCGGGGACGACCACCTTCTGAGGGACATCGGCCTGACGCGCGACGAGCTGCGAGCGCTCCTTGAAGACTGGCGGGATGCGCCGGGAGACGTCGCGCCTTGGTTCGGCCGAGGGCTCCCGGTGCGTCCGCCTGATGCCGAGGTGCCCGAGGCTCAGGCGGGCACCTCCTCGACCAGCCGCGAGAGGTGCGCGCCGCGATTCCGGATGAACGCCACAAGGCGCGCCGGGTAGTCGGGCGCGACCGCATCCCGGACCGAGGGTCGATCCGACAGCGCGCGGCGCCAGGCCGTAACCTTGGGCATTTCGTCGAAGAGGTGCAGCCCTGCGTGCGCCTCGAACGTGTCGAAGTAGCGGAAGACGGGTCCGAAGACCGCATCGACGATGGAGAAGTCCGAGCCGGCGAAGAAGGGGCCGGGGCCGAGTTCGGCCTCGAGACGGGCGAACCTTCCGAGCAACGCGGTCCGCCTGGTGTCGAACGACGCCGCTTCGGGCGCGTTGTAGAGGTCGGCAATGTCATTCAGGACGGCCGAACCGAACTCCATCCAGGCCCGGTGGCGTGCCCGGATCAGCGGGTCGGCGGGATGAAGGTTCGGGCCGAAGACATCCTCGAGATACTCGACGATCACCGCGGATTCGAAGATCGGCGTGCCGTCCGCGACGAGGACGGGCGTCTTGCCGAGCGGCGAGATCTTTAGGAACCAGTCGGGCTTGGCCGACAGGTCGATGTCGCGGCGGGTGAAGGCCAGGCCCTTCTCGGCGAGCACGATCGCGGCGCGCTGGACGTAGGGGCAGAGGTGGTGGCTGACGAGGGTGAGATCCATGAGGGGCTCCAATTTATATGCATATGCATGTAATAGGCGTGGAATGAGGCCGCGTCAAGATTGATGCAACTGCATTTAGTTGCTAGGAAGGGCCATGGATCACCCTTCGGAACCAGTCATCTCGGCCTGGAAGGCCCTTGTCCGGTCGAGCGAGAACGCCCTGGCTGCGATCGAGGCCGAGCTCAAGGCAGCCGGGCTGCCGCCGCTCGACTGGTACGACATGCTTTTCGAGATCGAGAAGGCGGGGGACGGCGGCATCCGGCCGATGGACCTCGAGTCGCGGCTGCTGATGCGGCAGTACAGCACGTCGCGGCTGATCGCGCGGATGGTCGAGAAGGGCTATCTGAGCCGCGAGACCGTTGCCGAGGATCGCCGCGGGTTCGCCGTCAGGATCACCGAGGGCGGGCGACGGGTCCGCCGCGCCATGTGGCCGGTCTATGCCGCCGGGATATCGCGGGCCATGGGTGACTTGAGCGAGGGCGAACTGGCGACGATCACCACGCTTCTGGCGCGGGTCGGGCGGCCCCCGCCGGGGGACCGCCCGAAGACTTAGCCCAACGCCTCGTTGCAGCGGGCGCAGGTGCCGGGATGCGCGTGCGAGCCGACGTCGGGCAGGATCTTCCAGCAGCGCTGGCACTTGTCGCCGTCGGCCTTCTCGAAGACGACGCCGACGCCGGGGACGTCCGGCAGGCGGAAGGCCTCCTGCGGCGCGGGATCATGGGTCAGCAGAAGGGCCGAGGTGATGCAGAGATCCTCGAACGCCACCGTCTTCAGCGCCGCCAGCGTCGCCTCGTCCTCGACATGGACCACCGGTGCCGCTTCGAGCGAGGCGCCGATCACCTTGGCCGTGCGCTGCACTTCCAGCGCGGCGGTCACCACCCGGCGGACCTTGCGGATCGCCTCCCACTTCGCGGCCAGGGCCGGATCGTGCCAGGCCTCAGGGGTCTCGGGCATGTCCTGAAGGTGGACCGAACCGGCCTCGCCCGGGAAGCGCGAGAGCCAGACATCCTCCATCGTGAAGACCAGAACTGGCGCGAGCCAGGTGGTCAGCCGGTGGAAGAGGAGATCGAGCACCGTCCGCGCCGCGCGGCGGCGGGGCGAGGTGACGGCATCGCAGTAGAGCGCGTCCTTGCGGATGTCGAAATAGAGCGCCGAAAGGTCCACCGTGCAGAAGTTGAAGAGCGACTGGAAGACACCCTGGAAGTCGTACTTCGCATAGCCCTCGCGCACCGTCCGGTCGAGTTCTGCCAGCCGGTGCAGGACCCAGCGCTCCAGTTCCGGCATGTCCTCGGGCGCGACCCTTTCCTCCTCGGTGAAGCCGGCGAGGTTTCCGAGCATGAAGCGCAGCGTGTTCCTGAGGCGCCGGTAGCTGTCGGCGGTGCCCTTCAGGATCTCGGGTCCGATCCGCTGGTCGGCGGTGTAGTCGACCTGCGCCACCCACAGGCGCAGGATATCGGCGCCGTATTGCTTGACGACCTCCTCGGGCACGATGGTGTTGCCCAGCGACTTGGACATCTTCATGCCCTTCTCTTCGAGCGTGAAGCCGTGGGTCAGTACGCCCCGGTAGGGCGCGCGGCCCTTGGTGCCGCAGGCCTGGAGGAGCGACGAGTGGAACCAGCCGCGATGCTGGTCGGTGCCTTCGAGGTAAAGGTCGGCGATGCCGTCCTTGGTTCCGTCCGGCCGGTCGCGCAGGACGAAGGCGTGGGTCGAGCCGCTGTCGAACCAAACGTCCAGCACGTCGAAGACCTGCTCGTAGTCGTCCGCGTTCACCGTGTTCCCCAGGAACCGTTCCTTGGCGCCCGCCGCGTACCAGCAGTCGGCGCCTTCCTCTTCGAAGGCGGCGACGATGCGGGCGTTGACCTCGGCGTTCTGCAGCAGGAAGTCCGGATCGGTCGGCTTGGTCCCCTTCTTGACGAAGCAGGTCAGGGGCACGCCCCAGGCGCGCTGGCGCGAGAGCACCCAGTCCGGCCGCGCCTCGATCATCGAATGGATGCGGTTGCGACCGGTTTGCGGCGTCCAGGTGACGAGCTCGTCGATCGAGGTCAGCGCGCGCTCGCGGATCGTCTTGCCGTAGGTGTCCTGCCCGTCGCCGACCGGCCGGTCGATGGCGGCGAACCATTGCGGGGTGTTGCGGTAGATCAGCGGCGCCTTGGAGCGCCAGCTGTGCGGGTAGGAGTGCTTGAGCTTGCCCTTGGCGAAGAGCGCGCCGGCATAAGCGAGCTGCTTGATGACGCTGACGTTCGCCGGGCCGTCCTTGCCGTCCGCCTCGATGATCGCCTCGCCGCCGAAGAGCGGCAGGTCTGCGCGGTAGGTGCCGTCCGGCTCGACATTGTAGGTCATCGGCAGGCCGAACTTGACGCCGAGTTGGTAGTCGTCGTCGCCGTGGCTCGGGGCGGTGTGGACAAAGCCCGTGCCCGCGTCGTCGGTGACGTGATCCCCGGGGAGCATCGGCACGTCGAAGTCCCACTCGGCCCGTCCGCCTTCGACGCCCTGGAAGGGGTGGGCGAGGGTGAGGGCTTCAAGTTCTTCTGCCGGGACGTCGCGTAGACGCTTGAAGGTTTCGACCTTCCCCGCGGCGAAGATTTGTTCGGCCAGATTGTCGGCGACGAGGAGCTTTTCGCCGGGCTTAACAGCGGAGTTCTCGGCAACCGTTACCACTTCGTAAAGGCCGTAGGCGATGTCTGGGTTGAACGCGACCGCGCGGTTCTGCGGGATGGTCCACGGGGTCGTGGTCCAGATGAGGACAGCAGCGCCACTAGTCATCAGTTCCAATGCATCTGCGCCGGCGTCAGTTACTAGCCCCGCCCTATTGGTCTGCAACAGCCGCTCGGCGGGAAGACGTGAGTTTGGGTTGGTCATCGCAAACCGCACCCAGACCTGGTGGCTGGTGTGGTCGTGGTACTCGACCTCGGCCTCTGCCAGCGCCGTCTTTTCGACCGGGCTCCACATGACGGGTTTCGAGCCCTGGTACAAAGTTCCGTTCATCAGGAACTTCATGAACTCTTCGGCGATGACTGCCT
>JBNLCA010000175.1:0-10400 GCA_050303575.1 Paracoccaceae bacterium | reverse complement strand
CTCCGGCGGCGCCGGAGAAGCCGAGTGGCATCGCCGCCTATTACAACCGGGTCCGGGAGGAGGCCGCGCCTGCCCCGCGGGTCGAGCCGCGCGTAGAGATACCCGCCCGAGCGCCGGAGCCGCCCGCCGCGCGGCCCGAGCCGAAGCAGCCGGAACCGGTGATGAGGACGCCCGAACCGGCCCCCGTGCCGCCGCCCGCGCCCAAGCCCGAGCCGGTTGCGAAGGCGCCCGAGCCCGAGGCGCCGCCGACCAGGTCCTTCGTTCTGTCCGAACGCGCCAAGCCGGAACCCGAGCCGGAACCCGCGCCCGCCCCGGTGCGCGCGGTGCCGGTCATCGACCCAGAGGAACTGGCGCCGCTCAAGCCGACGGCCAAGGTGGCCGAGCCGGTCGAGGAGAAACCGCGCCGTACCGGCCGGGTGAAGACCCGCCTGATCGGTTTCGACAAATCCTCTGGCGGCATGGTCGAGGTCGCGGATCCCGAGAACCGCCCGGCCGTCCCCGCCGCGGTCCAGTCCGAGCCGACCTTCCCGGTCGGCTGGCTGGTCGTTGTCGAGGGCGCCGGCCGCGGCGCGACCTTCATGCTTGGCCCCGGCGTCGCCCAGATCGGCCGCGACGAAGGCCAGGCGGTACAGCTCGATTTCGGCGATGCGACCATCTCGCGCGCCAACCACGCGTCGATCGCCTTCGACGACGAGGCCCGCAGCTTCTTCATCGGCCATGGAGGGAAATCGAACATCGTCCGGCTGAACGGCAAGCCTGTGCTCAGCACCGAGACGATGAAGAACGGCGATCTGATCCGCATCGGCGAGACATCGTTGCGCCTTGTTGCGCTGTGCAACGAAGGATTCTCGTGGGCGGATGAACTGGAAGAAAACAAGAAGAATAACGGGTAGCGATGAGGTACGATGTAGCAACGGCCATCAGTATAGGCCAGCGCGACTACCAGGAAGATGCGGTCATTGCCGATTTCAACCTGGGTAACGATTACGGATTTGCCGTCCTTTCGGATGGCATGGGCGGCCATGCCGCCGGCGACATAGCGTCGAAGATCGTGGTCACCGAGGTCTACAGCGAACTGAAGATCCAGGCCGGCAACGTGCAGGCGCTGGAGCGTGAGATCGTCGATGTCCTGCGCGGGGTGGCCGAGGGAGCGAACGCCTGCATCGATGCCCAGGTCGCCGAGAACCCCGAGCTTCGGGGCATGGGCGCGACGCTCGTCGCCCCGGTCCTGTTCGGGCCGCGCATGTACTGGATCTCGATCGGGGATTCGCCGCTTTTCCTCTATCGCGGTGGCAAGCTCAGGCAGATCAACGAGGATCACTCGCTGGCGCCGCAGATCGACCTGATGGTGAAGACCGGCCAGCTTGACGAGGAGACGGCCCGCAACCACCCCGACCGCAACGCGCTGACCTCGGTGGTCATGGGCGGGCGGATTCCGCTCATCGATTGCAAGCCGACGCCCCTTCAGCTGGAAGCCGAGGATATTGTCATCGCCTCGAGCGACGGCCTCCAGTACCTGGAAGTCTCGGAAATCGAGCGTTTGCTCGAAAAAACGCGCAAGAAGCGCAGCGCCGAGATCGCGCAGGGATTTCTCGATGCCATTCAGGCACTTGATCATCCCGATCAGGACAACGTATCTCTCGCAGTCATCAAGTTGAGCTGATCGGACCGGTTCCAGCGCGGCATGGCGCTTGCCGGGTCGTCATTTGTGTGATGCATGCCGCAAGAGCCCGTTCGCGTCGCCAGGCGAACGGATAGAGTCGGACCCGGCCCTGGAGTGTTTGCCGCGTGACCCCTTTCCCGCCCGCCTATGCCGAGATAGCCGAGCTCCGGCGCCTCCGCGGCCAGATGGGCAAGGAGTCGCCGGGAGACGATGCCGGCAAGGCGCTGCGCGGGCGCATCGACCAGCTGGTCGCGCGCCTGGGAAGCCCGGTCCGGGTCGCCATCCTGGGCGGGCCCCGGTCAGGCAAGTCTAGCCTGGTGAATTTCCTCGCCGGCGCCGATCTCATCCCGACGGATGCACCGAGCTCCGAGCGGCCGCCGGTGATCGTCCGGTTCAACGAAAAACCGATGACCGCCGCCGGTTGGTGGAGCGGCATCGAGGTGGCGGAAGACGGCTTCCGCCTCGAGGCCGCGGCGCTCCATTCGCCCGACTTCATCGAGTTCCGGCTGCCGAACCCGATTCTCAAGTTCATGAGCTTCCTCGACATGCCCAGCGTCGGCACCGGTGACGCCCAGACCGAGCAGGTCCGCTGGGTCTCGAGCCGGGCCGACATCATCGTCTGGTGCGGCCGTGCGAACGCCAAGTGGGAAGCCGAGGAACTGCCGGTCCTGGCCCCTGCGGCGGATCGGCTCAAGGGTCGCAGTCTGCTTGTCGTGACCCACACCGATCTTCTCGCCGGACCTGAGATCGAGGCGCTCGCGGGCAAGCTCAAGGGCCTGACGGCGGGACTGTTCCAGGCCGTGCGGATGATCTCGACCGCGCGTGCGCTGAAAGCGTCGCCTGAGGGCAAGGTGATAGATCCGGCCGGGTGGGAGGCAAGCGGCGGCCGCAACATGGCGGCTACCGTGCTTGCCTTCGCGCGCGCCGTCCGCAATTCCGAGATCGCGACCGCGCGCAAGCTTCTGAAGGACGCGCGCGACGGTTTCCCGGCGGCTGCGGCAAAGATCGACGACGCTTCCGCCCCGACGGAAGCCGAGGCGGCTGCGCCGGCCGAGCCCGAGGTCCCGCAAGCCGCGCCCGAGCCGGCGCCGGAACCGGCGAGAGAGCCGGAACCCGCTCCCGTGGCCGCGACCGAGCCGGAGGCTACCGCTCCGGAACCGGAAGCCTCGCCCGAAGCTGAACCGGTCGCGCCAGTACCGACGACACCCGAACCGGTGACGCTTGAGCCGTCTGAGCCTGAACCGGAACCGGTAGTGGCATCGGAGCCCGCGCCGGCCGAAGCTGCTTCGCCGGCTGTGGCCAGTTTCGTCGATGGGCCGGAATCCGGAGCGCTCGCCGCTCTGCAGGCGCGGCTCGACGAGATGATCGCCTATACCGTCGACGAAGCCGCGTTCCGCGACTGGGGTTTCCTCAACCTCGTGGTCGAAACCGCCGACGAGGTCTCGAACGCCGTCGCCCCGCGCACCGCCTTGACCGAGGAGGCCGCCTGGCTCCGCAGCCAGGTCGATGACGCGTTCGGCGAGTTCAACATGATGCAGATGGGCGGCACCGAGCAGCATTGCGTCGATGCCGCCCGACTCCTCCTCCAGCTTGCCCGCGACCTTTCCTGGGCCGCCACCCGCGAGGAGGCCTGAGATGTCGGTCGAACGCGCGCTCGCCGAGGCGATGGAGGATATCCCCGACTGTGTCTTCTCGGGCTATCTCGACCTCGAGGTCGGCATGATGGTGGGCGCCATCGGGTCGAGCGCCTATACCGACGACGTGGTCGACAACCTGACGGCAGCGGTGGTGAACCTCTTCGAAAGCTCGCACTCGATCGGGATCGAGAACGCCTTCCGCCAGGCGACCGGCCGCGAGCACGAGCTTGAACCCTATTTCCGCGAGCTGGTGGTGGTCACCGCCGGTCTCGTCCACACCTTCGTTCGCGCCGCCGGCACCGACAACCGCGTCCTGTGCTTCGTCGCCAAGGCCTCGGCAAGGCCGGGCAAGGTCCTGAACGCCGCGCGCGCAGCGGCGCTGAAGATCGAGGAGGCGACGGGCTGATGTCTTTGCTGCCGGAACTCCGCGAGACGCTGGCGCAGGCGCGCAAGGCCGCAACGCGCAGCCGGAACGGCACACGGCTTCTGGCCGTCGGCGGACCGGCCGACCGCCTTGCCGCGATCCTGCGCGAGATCGGCGAAACGATCCTGGCCCGGCAGCTCGTCTTCGCGATGGGCCCGGCCCTGCTGGTGGTCGAGGCGGGCGACGGCAAGCTGCGCGGCGTGGTCGAGGTGGACCCCGCCGAGATCGCGCATCCCGACATCGCCGGCAAGCCGGACGCCTCGCGCGAGCGCCAGATGATCGCCGCCTTCGCCGTCCTGTCGCGCTTCGCGGCGCTGGACGGTGCGCTGACCGTGACACCGCGGGCGCCGGAACTGTTCCGGGGCATGGGGCTCGACGGGCTGACGCCGGACGAGATCGTCGCGGCCGAGACCATGACGGCGCCGGACCCCGAACCCGCCGCGCCGCCGCCCAGCGAGCCGGCCAAGCCGGCCCCGCCCTACGAGCCGCAGCTTTTTGCGCCGCCGCCCGGGCCGAACACGCCGGCCGGCACGTTCTACGAGGCCGCCCACGCCTTCTCGACGGCGCGCGCGATCACAGCCGAGGATGGCGGCATCGGCGACAAGGCCGGCAACGACCAGACGATCCCCCTGGAGTACCTGCTGCGCACCTTCGCGGCGCAAATCCGCATGAACGAGCCCTTCACCGACACCGCCATGCCGGGCCCGAAGGCGATCTTCATGGGCAGCCAGACGGCCGGAATGCCCTCGGTTGTCTGCTTCGCCGACGGCGCGAATCTGGTCGTCGCTACGGTCGGTGACGGCGCCGAGGAACAGACGCTCGACGCCGCCGCGTCTATTCTCGCCAGCACCACCCCCGAAGCCTGACCGTCCGGTCGGGCCGCGTTGCGCCTCAGGCGTAGGACAAAAGCGCAGAAAATGCGCAGGACCACTTCCGAATAAAGAGAATGTTCAGAGTTCGCGCGGCACACAGGGGCCGCGGAGACGGCGCGCTCCCCCGCTGCGCCGCCCTCATGATGGTCCGATCCGAGGTGCAGGAGATGAGTCAGGTTTTGCGGCTGGAACCCCGGTTGACGCACGATGCCGCCGTGCGCCTTTGGGACGGCATCCGCGAACAGGTCGAGGGACCGATCGCGCTCGACGCGAGCGAGGTGCGCCATGTCAGCGGCCAGGCGCTGCAGGTGCTGCTCGCCGCGCAGCGGCTCGCCGCCCAGTCCGAACGGAGTTTCGAGTTGGTCGCCCCGTCGCAGGCCTTGCAGGACAAGCTGCGCCTCCTCGGCGCTTCCTTCCTTCTCGACGGAGACGCCGCATGACGCTCCAGATTCTGGCCGTGGACGATTCCTTCACCATGCGCGAGCTCTTGCGCCACGTTCTGAGCGAAGCCGGCTTTCGCGTCGAACTGGCCGAGGACGGCGTGCATGGCGTCGAGCGGCTGGGCGAGGTCCAGCCCGACGTCATCGTCACCGACCTCAACATGCCGCGCATGGACGGCTTCGGCTTCATCGAAGCGGTGCGCTCGGGTGAAGTCGCGAATCGGGCGCCGATCCTGGTGCTGACCACCGAAAGCGCCGATGCCCTGAAACAGCGCGCCCGTGCCGCCGGCGCCAACGGCTGGATCGTCAAGCCCTTTGACGAGACCGCCCTCGTCAGCGCCATCCGCCGCGTCGCAGCCTGGTAGGTCCCATGTCGACTTCCGATCTCAAGGACATCTTCTTCATCGAGTGCGAAGACCTCCTGACCGCCATGGAAGAGGGTCTGCGCGAGCTGCAGTCGGGTTCGACCGACCCCGACACGGTCAACGCGGTGTTCCGTGCCGTCCATTCGATCAAGGGTGGCGCCGGCGCCTTCGGGATGAGCGGTCTGGTCGCCTTCGCGCATCGGTTCGAGACCGCCCTCGACGACCTGCGCTCGGGGAATCTCCTGGGCGACGCGGCGATCTTCGCTGCTTTCCTCTCCGCCGGCGACCACCTGGCCGATCTGGTAAATGCCGAGCGGGTCGGAGATGCGGTCGACACCACGGCAACCGAGGCGGCCCTTGCCGCGCTGATCGACGCCTGCGGCGGCGACGAACCCGAAACGGGCGAGCCGGCGGTGGCCTTCCAGCCGATGGCGCTCGACTTCGAGCTGGCGCTGCCGGAACCGGCCACCGCGCGCCGGGTGACAGTCGAATTCCGGCTCGACGACACGTCGATCGATGCCGGCCACGACCCGACGCTGCTTCTGCAACAGCTGGCCGAGCTTGGCGAGCTCGAGGTCACGCTCGATGCGTCCGAGATGCCGGCGCCCGAGAGCTTCGACCCGGACCGCTGCTACCTGTCGTGGCGCGCAGTGCTGACCACCGACAAGGCTGTCTCCGAAATCGACGAGGTCTTCGACTTCGTGCGCGATTCCTGCAAGATCGAGATCATCGCCGAGGACGGGCCAGCAACTGCCCAGTCGGCTCTGCCAGACTTGCCGGAACTGCCGCCGCTGGCCGAGCCAGCGCCAACCGCCGCGGCACCGGTTGCGGCACCGACCACGCCGGAACGGCCCGCCGAGACTCCCAGGACCGCCCCGGCGAAACCGGCCGATCCCCCGAAATCCGTCGCCCCACCGCCGCCGAAACAGACGACGATCCGGGTCGACATCGACCGGGTCGACCGGCTGGTCGACGTGGTCGGCGAGCTTGTCATCCACCAGGCGATGCTGAGCGAAGGGATCGAGCAGTCCGGCCTGAAGATCGTCACCGAGGTCGAGCGCGGCCTTGATCAGCTGCGCCAGCTTTCGCGCCAGATCCAGGAAAGCGTGATGGCGATTCGCGCACAGCCGGTCAAACCGCTCTTCGACCGGATGCACAGGATCGTGCGCGAGGCCTGCTCGGCCGCCGGCAAGTCGGCCAAGCTGGTCACCGAGGGCGAGATGACCGAGGTCGACAAGACCATCATCGAGCGGCTCGCCGATCCGCTCACCCACATGATCCGCAATTCCGTCGACCACGGGATCGAGCGCGCCGAGAAGCGCACGGCGTCCGGCAAGGATGCCGAGGGCACGGTGACACTGACCGCCGGCCACCGGTCGGGCCGCGTCGTCATCACGCTGGCCGACGACGGCGGCGGCATCAACCGCGCCCGCGTGCGCGAGGTCGCGGTATCGAAGGGTCTGATCCCGGCCAGTGCCGAACTGACGCCCAGCGAGATCGACAACCTTCTGTTCCTGCCCGGCTTTTCCACCGCAAGCGAGGTTTCGAACCTGTCGGGCCGAGGCGTCGGAATGGACGTGGTGCGAAGCGAGATCACCGGCCTCGGCGGTCGTGTCTCCATCTCCTCGGCCGAGGGCGAAGGTACCACGCTGACGATCAGCCTGCCGCTGACGCTCGCCGTGCTCGACGGCATGGTGGTCGAGGTCGCCGGCCAGCTTCTCGTCCTTCCGGTCAACACGATCATCGAGACGCTGCGCCCCGAGGGCGACGAGCTTCACGACATCGGCATCGGCGACACGATCATCGAGGTGCGCGGCGAATGCGTTCCGGTGATCGACGTCGGCACCGCACTCGGCTTCCGGGACAAGGTCGACCGGGAGACGTCGAACATCATCGTGCTGGTCGAGCGCGGCAATGAGGGAAGCCTCGCGCTTCTGGTCGACGGCATCCGCGACCAGCGCCAGGTCGTCATCAAGGGGCTCGAGGGAAATTATGGCCACATCGACGGTATCGCGGCCGCCACGGTGCTCGGCGACGGCTCGATCGCATTGATCCTCGATCCGGCCGATCTTGCCGGACCCGGCGCCGCGCCCCGACCCTCCAATCCTCCTGCCGGTCCGTCGACAAGTCCGCCAGCCGGCCCGCCTGCCAGCCCCCAAGCCATTGCCGCGGAGTAACCCGATGCGCCAGAACACCGACACCGCCGAGTCCGAGGTCCAGGAACTCGTTGTCTTCCGCACTGCGGACCAGGACTTCTGCGTCGACATCCTTGCCGTGCGCGAGATCCGCGGCTGGACCCGGCCCGCCAGCCTGCCGCACGCGCCGAGCTATGTGCAGGGCGTCATCAACCTGCGGGGCGCGGTCGTGCCGATCATCGACCTTGCCGCCCGCTTCGGACTGCCGCCGCTCGCCGCGCACGACCGCAACGTGATCATCGTGACCTCGGTCGGCAGCCAGACGGCCGGCCTTCTGATCGAGGCGGTGACCGACATCCTGTCGATTCCGGTCAGCGACATCCAGCCCACGCCCGACGTCGCCTCGGACACGACCCGCGCCTTCGTGCGCGGCATCGTCGCCAAGGACAAGCGCCTGATCCGCCAGATCGACGTCGCCCAGCTTCTGCCCAAGGTCGGCGTGGCGGCATGACGATCGCCGTTCCGGACCCGGACGAGACACGCCGTCCGCAGGAATTCGAGCTGACGGATGCCGATTTCCGCCGGCTGGCCGGGATCGTCACCGGCACGACCGGCATCATGATGCCCGACAGCAAGCGGCAGCTGGTCTACTCGCGCCTCGCCCGCCGCCTGAGAGCGCTCAGGATGACGCGGTTCTCCGACTATATCGACCTGATCGAAAGCCCGGATGGCGGCGCCGAACATGAGGAGCTTCTGGTCGCCATCACCACCAACGTCACCTCGTTCTTCCGCGAGGCGCACCATTTCGAGACCCTCACCCGCGAGGTGCTGCCAGGTCTTGTCGCCCGCGCCCGCAACGGCGGCCGGGTGCGGATCTGGTCGGCGGCCTGCTCGTCCGGCGAGGAGCCTTACTCGATCGCCTGCTCGATTCTCGATCTCTGTCCCGAGGCGCCGCGGCTGAACATCCGCATTCTTGCCACCGACATCGACCGCTCGGTCCTCGACAGCGCCAGCGCCGGTCTCTACCCGGCGTCGTCGCGAAGTGACGAGATCGCGGCGCGGTTGAAGAAGCACGTCGAACCCGTCGACGGCGCCGACAGCTTCCGGTTCGGCCGCGAGGCACGCGGGCTGATCACCTTCAAGCGGCTCAATCTCATCGAAGCCTGGCCCTTCTCCGGCCCGTTCGATGTCATCTTCTGCCGCAACGTCGTCATCTATTTCGAGCGGCACACGCAGGAACGGCTCTGGCCCCGCTTTCATGACGCGCTCGCGCCCGGCGGCTACCTGATGATCGGCCATTCCGAACGCATTTCGGGCCCGGCCGAGGCCCGCTTCCAGACCGCCGGCGTCACCACCTATCGCAAGCCCTGAACGGGCGCACTTCTCACGAGGAACAGCTCCATGTCGCGCAAGGATCAGCTCAGAATCATGGTGGTGGACGACACCGCCGTCAGCCGCGGCCTGATCACCCAGGTGCTCGACTGGCTGCGCGTGCCGAACTACCGGACCGCCAACGACGGGCAACAGGCGCTGCGCGACATCGCGGCAAGCCCGGTGCACCTGGTCATCTCGGACTATTACATGCCCGGTCTCGACGGGCTGGGCCTGCTGCAACAGCTGCGCGCGACAAAGGGAATCGAGCGGACGGGCTTCATCCTCGTCACCGGCCGCGCCGACGAGGCGATGGTGACGAAGGGCCGCCAGCTCGGCATGAACAACATGATCCTCAAGCCCTTCACCAAGGAGCAGATGAAGGCCTGCATCGAACAGGTGACGGGCCCGCTATGAGTTACCTGTCGCCGCAACCGCCGCTGACCACGGCCGATGCCATGCGCCGCATCGCCGGCGAAATGGCGCGCCTCGCGCACGAGCTCAGGGCCACCGAGAAGACGCTCTTTCCGATTGTCATCGCCTCGGGCGCGGCGCCGCCGGGCAGCAACGCGTTCGCCATCCTGCAACGGTTCGACCGGCAGATGCAGTCGCTCGACGGCCTCGCCGACATCTTGGCCGAGGTCTCGGGCTCGATGGCCGGCGGCGCACGACAGGACGTCGCCGAAATCGTCGGCCGTGCCAAGCTCGCCGAGCTTTCCGCCCGGCTTCTGGGCCGGTCGATTGAGCAGGAGGGTGGCCTGCCGGACTTCGACCTTTTCGCCCCGGGCAGGGAGGAATGACGAAAGGCGCGATCCGAAGGAGTGACCTGCGTTGGTCCAGACTGGCGCCGAGCGGTCCGGGCGTTCCCCCGTTGTGAGGCACGCTACAAACCAAATGGTGGCACACGCCGTGCAAGGGGGCTCGCGAACGGATGGTACAGATCGGAGCGCCTGGTCTGTCGGCGCGACTCGGGTGGTCGGAACGCGCGATTCTCGGTCGGGCGTCCAGACGAGACTTTCGGGAGGCCGGGGCATCCCGCGGGGCGGCGGAAACAGGACCCTGCGCGCCTCTACCGCCCGGCGGCCCGATCGTCCCCTGACTTCGCACTCAGCCTGGCCCGAGACGTCTGAAGCTGTTCCGCGTCCGGCGGCCCAAAGTGGGTTGCGCTCCGGACTTGCTGATCGCCGAGAGGAAAGGATGCCGTAGCCTGCGATTCTGGCCCATCGTTCTCCGGCACGGGGCGATCGAGTTTCGCGGGACATGACGCTCGCGGGCGTTCGCGCGGGGCCTCTGGGCAAGGCTGGCGCCCTGAACTGCTCGCCGCCGTAAGCGGCATGCGGCACGGTCTCGCGTGGCAGGCCCCGGCACTGGCCTCGGCCCGCTTACCCGCGCCCCGATTGCCGGAGCGCCGCCGTGGCCGCCTCGTCGATCCCTCCCCCGGTCAGCACGACACCGAAAAGGGCGCGTGCCTCGTCCGCCGTGTAGCGGCCCAG
>JBNLCA010000174.1:0-2558 GCA_050303575.1 Paracoccaceae bacterium | reverse complement strand
GACTTTCACCCTGTCCAAAAGCGTCATCGCGCGCGCGACGTCGCCATGTTCGAGCCAGACGTCGGCGAGATTGACGAGGATGGACGAGTGCCGGCGCAGGTCGTCCGACACCAGCATGCCCTCGACTTCGGCCAGCGCCGCCTCGGCCGCCTCCCGGTCGCCGCGCGCGAACTCGGCCCGGGCGACATCGGCCATCACCGCCGCACCGTCGTCGCCGCCCAGCGCCCGCGCCATGTCCAAGGCCGCGTCGACCTCGCCCGCAGCGGCCAGCGCCTGACCGAAGGGCTGCGAGCGGAAAGGTACGCCGTCCTCCCCCTCGTCACCGGCCGCCAGGTCCTTGGTCAGCGCCAGCGCCCGGTCCGCCAGGGCCGTATCACCGTCCCGATAGGCATCAATCGCGATGTAGGCGACCGCCCAGACTCGGTTTTCCGCAGACCGATGCAAGCCGACCAAAATCTCTTTCGCGCGCTCCGGGTCACCGGTGAAGAACGCCCGGTAGGCAATCGCCTCGATCGCGCGCGCCCGGCCCGACGCATTCTCGATCTTCGCGGCGAAGGCGCGGGCCTCGTCCTCGCGGCCGGCATAGGCCATGGCCCGGGCCAGAGACCTGTTGAGCCCGTCCCGGCGCGAAGGCCCGTCCAGATAGTAATAGGCGCGCTCCGCCGCCGCGATCGAGCAGTCGACGGTCGGCGCGTCCGAGCACAGGGGTGCGGTCTGGGCGAGTGAAGGCGCGGCGGTCGCGGCCAGAGCGAACGACACGAGGGCGGGGATCAGGATGCGTTTCATGCCCGTCTGTCGTCCCTTCCGCACCGTCCGTTCAATTCCGGGACCACTCGCCCTTAGGGAGAGCGTCACGAATCGGTTTCAATGGCTCGGCATAGTTCCCGGGCCGTCGGTCCCATGACGGCGCCGGTGCGGGCTCCCTGCCCACCCCTCAAAGGTCGTGCTGCCATCCCCGGGCCAGGCGACCCTGCCCGCGCCCACTGGCGGTTCCGAGATCCGCTTGCCCCCGGCCCCGGCCGGGGGCCTTTCTGTCAGGCCGCCGCCGCGGAGCACTGGCTCAAGGCCATGTCCCTGGCCGCCTCGCGCACGGCGTCGGCAAGGTCGCTGTCGGGCAGCGTCCGGGCGAGGATCATCCCGCCGACGCACAGCGCAGTCATCGCCAGTGCCTGCCGCCGCCCCTCCTCGCCCGGGGTGCCCACGTTGGTCTCGAAGAGCCAGACCATCGCCGAGAGGAGCCGCTGGTAGCTCTCGCGCACCTCGGGCGACGAGCGCGCCACGTCCGACGACAGCGCGATCAGCGGACATTGCGCGCGCAGGTCCTCCTGGTGCTGGGACGAGAGGTACGAGCGGATCATCCGCTCGGCCATGATCCGGTTGTGAACGGTCGGATCCACCCCCGCCTCGGCCCGCCACTGCGCCCCTCGCCCCATCAGGAAGCTGTCGACCGCCGCCGCGAAGAGCGCCTCCTTCGACCGGAAATGGGCGTAGAAGCCGCCCCGCGTCAGACCGGCTTCGGCCATCACCATGTCGAGCGTCACCCGGTCGTAGCCATGTTCGTTGAACAGCCGCCGCGCGCCTTCGACGATCCGCGCGCGCACCTTCTCTCTGTGTCCTTCGGGATAGGGCATCGGCACCTCCTTTCCGCGCATACTGGCACGGCCCAGAATATGTTCTTGAACATATTCTGCTGGGGCCGATGGTCTGTCCATCAGCAACTGATGGGAGGCCGAGATGCCCAGATTCCTCTATGTTTTCCGCGGCGGGATGCCGAAGACACCTGAAGAAGGCCAGAAGATGATGACCGACTGGAACGCCTGGCTGACCGATCTTGGCGACGCAGTCGAGAACCCCGGTGCCGGGGTCGGCAAGTCGCGCTTCGTCACAGGCGACGGCAAGGACACGTCCGATGCGCACCCGGTCTCGGGATTCATGCTCGTGCATGCCGAGGACATCGACGAGGCCGTCGCCTTCGCCCGCAAGTGCCCGATCTTCAGCGCCGACGGCACGATCGAGGTCGCCGAAGCGATGCAGATGTAAAGCCCATGATCGCCCCCGTCAGCTTCACATTCATCGCGCTTTGCATGATCACCGTCTTCGGACTGGTCTCGTGGATCGGTCCCTATCGCGGCGCCCGTTCCATCCTGCGCGGTGACGGGGGCGATCCCGAGTTGTTCCGACGCATCCGCATCCACGGAAACTTCACCGAGGTCGCACCGATGACCGCGCTCGCCCTCTTCGCAGCGGAAAGCCTTGGCCTTGGACAGGGCTGGCTCTGGGCTGGGGTGGTCTCCTTCTTCGCCGGACGGGTCTGGCACCTGACGCTCTACGACAGCAAATGGCGCGGCGTGCCGATGTCCCTCAGCGTGGGGCCGGGCCTCTTGATGTCGCTCTGGGTGCTCTGGATCCTCTGGGCGTGAATCCCTGTGCGATAATGGACAGTCCTGGCGCGCCAATCGCCAATTTCCGTGCGCGAATGCGGGGGCTATGTTGCGGGTGAAGGAGAATGCCATGACCCCTGTTCATCCGCAGACCCGCGTCGGCCATATCCACCTCAA
>JBNLCA010000173.1:0-2196 GCA_050303575.1 Paracoccaceae bacterium | reverse complement strand
TGTGGGAGGCCGCCGCCCCGCGCGCCAGCCAGATCTTCATGCTGATCGGCGCGGGCGTGCTCGTGCCGGTGATCCTGTCCTACACCGCCTATGCCTACTGGGTCTTCCGCGGCAAGGTCGACCCAGACACGGGGTACCACTAATGCTGCGCCGGCTGGCATGGTTCGCGGGCCTGTGGCTCGCCAGCGTGCTCACCCTCGGCGCCGTGGCGCTGGTGATCCGGACATGGCTGGGCGTGTAGGCAGCCGGCGGGTCACCCCACCGGCCGACTGACCGTCACTGTTCGCGGATCCAGGCCTCGACGCGGCGGTTCAGCCGCTGGCCCTCGAAGTCGTCGTTGCAGGCCACCGGACCGACCTCGCCGTAGGATTTCACCTCGATGTCGATCTTCGCGGCAACCTCCGGCCCCAGCTTGCCGACCAGCTGATCGCGCACCGCCTCGGCCCTCTCCTCGCCAAGACGGACATTGGCCTCGAGCGGGCCGTCCGAGTCGGTGAAGCCGACAAGCATGACCCGTGTGCCGGGCTTGGCGTCCTCGTCCAGGTGCTCGACCAGGCGATCGAGGTCGCGCAAGGCGGCGTTGTCGAGCTCGGACGAGCCGATGCGGAACCGGAAGGTCGAGGAAAGCCGGTTCCATTCCTGAAGGTCGATGTAGAGCTCGCGCATCAGCGCGACCTCCCCGCGGCTGGTGTTGGTTTCAATCGCCGCCCGGACCGCCGCTGCGGCGATGTCCTGCTCCTCCTCCTCGACATCGAAGTCGATGAAGCCGGCCTTCTCGATGATCGGGTCGGCCTCGGACGAGGTGGCAAAGTCGAGGAGCCCCGCCGCGAACGGCGTAAGCGCCGTGTTGCGGGTGTAGACGTAGAGCGACCGCTGAAGCGGATACTCGCCGGTCTTGGTCGAGAAGGCCGTCGGACGGACCGAAAGACCGCAGGACTCGACCAGTTGAACCGCCTTGGTATCGCCCCGGAAGGCAATGCCGGAATAGCCGATGCCGCCGGGGTCGTCGTAGACCGCCTGCTCCATCTCGCCGTTGCCCGGAACGATGGTGGCACCCGATGCAAGCTCGGCCGAGAACGGTGCGAGGAACTTGCCCCTGATGGTGGCGTAGGTGCCGGAATTGTTGTCCCGCGAATAGACCCGCACCGGCATGTCCGGACCGCCGACGTCTGACCAGTTGGTGATCGCGCCCGACAGCAGGTCCGAGATCTGGCGCTGAGTCAGCCGCTCGACGGGGTTGTCCGGGTGAACGATGACGATGAGGCCGTCGACGCCGATGGTGTGCTCCTGCTCGAAGCTTCTCAGATCGCCGTAGCCGGCCGCTTCGAACTGGGCGACTTCCTCGGACTTGACCGGTCGCGACGACATGGCGAGTTCGGCAAGACCGGAAAGAAGCGCCTCGAAGCCGGTGCTCGACCCCTTGTCTTCGACCAGGGTGCTGAAGAGCACATTCGACGCATCGCCGCCCGCGAGTGCGCGATAGAGATGAATCCGCTCGCCGATCTCGTCGCTGGCGACGACCGCGCCTTCCGCGTAGGCGTATCCCTTGATCAGGAGCGGCATCAGCTCGGCGCCGATCGTGTCCGACCCGGCGATGGTGAAGCTCGCCTCGCTGGAGCTGGTGCTGGAACTGGTCGCCGTCGGCGCATTGCCCGGCGCCTCAAGGCAGGCGACGCCAGTGCAGATGACCTGGGCGGCCGGGATCAGCATGTCGCCGACCGACGTCCGGACCTTGTAGGTGTCCTCGGTCACCTCGATCAGTTCGCCGAAGATCTGGAACCCGTTGGACGGGTTCTCGAGCAGCACGATCTTGTCGCGGTCGATGACGCGACTTTCTTGTTGGGCAAACACAGGCGCCGTTACTGAGAGCGCTAATAGCGCTCCCCCTACCAAGGCATTGAGTCGCATAGCTGATCTCCACGCAGATCTAAGGTCAGCCCTTCCCGCGAGACCCCGGGGTCAGCCCGGGCACGCTGGGGATAAGTGCCGATTGCATCGGAGAAACGGCAGAAATGTGCAGATTCTGTGGTTGTATTGACTTTCAGTCAATCAACTTTCGGTTGTTCACCTGTCGCGGAACTGCGGCTCGCGTTTTTCCAGGAATGCGGCCATGCCTTCCTTCTGGTCCTCGGTCGCGAAGAGCGAGTGGAAGAGCCGCCGCTCGAACTGGATGCCCTCGCGCATCGTCGTCTCGTA
>JBNLCA010000172.1:0-8925 GCA_050303575.1 Paracoccaceae bacterium | reverse complement strand
GCGCACTGGCTGGTCCAGACCGACTGGTCCATCGCCGAGATCACACGCCGCTCGGGCTTCGCCAACGAGCGCAGCTTTGTCCGGGCCTTCACCGGTCTTCACGGCCTCACCCCGGCCGCCTTCCGCCAGCGCGGGGCACTTCCGCCGCCGCCGACCCTGCCCGCGAAAGGAGCGACCACCATGTTTCCCGTCGATATCCAGGAACAGCCCGCCCGCCGTCTCGCCGCCCTGCCGCACCGGGGCCCGTATCTCGAGGTCGGCGCCGCCTTCGACAAGCTCTCGGCCGTCTTCGCGGCGCGGGGAAAAAGCGGTCAGGCGAAGGGCATGGCCGGTATCTTCTACGACGACCCCTCTGCCACGCCCGAGGCCGAACTGCGCAGCCACGCCGCCTTCGAGGTGGCCGAGGATTTCGCGATCGAGGCGCCGATGGAGGAGGTGCGCCTGCCCGCCGGCCGCCACGCGGTGATGCAGTACACCGGTCCCTATTCCGGCCTCTCGGCGGCCTACGACCAGCTCTATTGCGAGTGGCTGCCCGCCTCGGGTGAGGAACCCGCCGACAGCCCGGTTTTCGAGGTCTACCGCAACACGCCGATGGACACCGAACCGGACCGGCTCAGGACCGACCTGATGCTGCCGCTGAAATGATCCCGCCCGGGGTGCAGGCCGCCTACGACGCCGCACCTGAACCGGCCCGGACGGGGATGCTGGCACTCCGCGCCCGCATCTTTGCCGTCGCCGCGGCCACGCCCGAGGCTGGGCCGGTGACAGAAGCACTGCGCTGGGGTCAGCCCGCGTTTCTCGCGCCGAAAGGCTCGACGCTTCGGGTCGGCGTGCCGAAAGGCGCCGCCTTCGCGCTCTTCTGTCACTGCCGGTCGTCGCTGATCCCCGGCTTTCGCGCCGGGCCTGGCGCCGGGCTGCGGTTCGAAGGCACCCGCGCCGTCCTCTTCGATGACCCCGCCGAACTCGCCGCCGCCCCGCTCGACCCGCTGATCCGGCACGCGCTGGCCTATCATCTGCGTGCCTGAACGGCCGACGAACTCCTGTCCCGGTGCGGTTGCCGTTCCGCGCGCCTCTACTTCCCCGCGATCAGTTCGGCCTGCCGGACGATCACCTCGGCCTGCTTGATCGACGCGATGTCGACCAGCCGTCCCTTGTAGACCGTCGCCCCCGCGCCCTCGGCCTTGGCCTTCTCCATCGCGGCGAGGATTTCCTTCGCCTCGGCCACCGCCGCCTCCGACGGAGTGAAGACCTCGTTCGCCAGCGTCACCTGCCTGGGATGGATCGCCCACTTGCCGACCATCCCCAAGGTCGCCGCCCGCCGCGCCTGCGCCCGGAAACCCTCGTCGTCCGAGAAATCGCCGAACGGCCCGTCGACCGGCAGGACCCCGTGCGTGCGGCAGGCCGCGACGATCGCCGCCGTCGCCCAGTGCCATGGATCGGGCCAGTAGGACGCGCCTTCGCGCAGCATGTAGTAATTCTCCTGCGTGCCGCCGATGCCGGTGGTCTGCATCCCCATTGACGCCGCGAAGTCCGCCGCGCCGAGGCTCATCGCGGTGAGGCGCGGCGAGCCCTTGGCGATTTCCTCGACATGCGCGATCCCCGCTGCGCTTTCGATGATGACTTCGAAGCCTATCCGTTTCGTCCACCCCTGCGCCGCCTCGACCGCCGTCACCAGCGCGTCGACCGCGTAGAGATCGGCCCCGGTCCCGACCTTCGGGATCATGATCTGGTCGAGCCGCTCGCCCGCCTGTTCCAGGAGGTCCACCACGTCGCGGTACCACCACGGCGTGTCGAGGCCGTTGATCCGCACGCTGAGCGTCTTCGCCCCCCAATCGATGTCGCCGATCGCCTGGATGACGTTCTTCCGCGCCTCGGCCTTGTCGTCGGGCGCCACCGAATCCTCGAGGTCGAGGTTGATCACGTCGGCCGCCGATCCGGCCATCTTCTCGAAGATCGCCGGCCGCGAGCCGGGGCCGAAGAGTTGGCACCGGTTCGGGCGGGCGGGTGCGGGGGGCTGGAGGCGGAAGCTCATCGGCGTCTCCTTCGGGCAAGGAAGTTTCGTCTCTCTCCCTTCGGCGGATAGATTATTGCCCGCCGGGCGGCAAGGCGCTTTTCGCACTTGCAGCATTCGTGCCCGCGACCTGACGAAGAAACCGCCGCCCAGGCCGCGAACCGGCGCAGAATCGACCGTCCCGCCGCGCCGCACTGCCGCATTTGGGCAGAACTGCCCCGAAATCCCAGTTAGGATGGCACCGAATCCCGGAGACCGCTCATGATCCAGACCCCCTATCTTCTCTTTCTCGGCGACGCGCCGGACCAGTTGGCGGCGAAGGTCGCGCAGGGCATCCGCGACTGGCGGCCCGAATTCGCGCTGGGCCAGTACCGGATGGAGGGCTGCAAGGCCGACATGAAGCTGCCGGACATGGACCTCGCCGAGGCGCATGCCGCAGGCGCGCGGACGCTGGTCATCGGCGTTGCCAACCGGGGCGGGGTCATCTCGGAGAACTGGAAGGCGGTGCTGCACACGGCGCTCGAACAGGGGTTCGACCTTGCCTCGGGCCTGCACAACCTTCTGCGCGACGAGGAGGACCTTGTCGCCACCGCCGCCCGGCACGGCCGCATGCTGCACGACGTGCGCATTCCTTCGGTGAAGTATCCGATCGCGAACGGCGTGAAGCGGACCGGCAAGCGCTGCCTCGCGGTCGGCACCGACTGTTCAGTCGGCAAGATGTACACCGCCCTCGCCATGGACGCCGACATGCGCCAACGCGGGCTGAAGGGCACGTTCCGGGCAACCGGCCAGACCGGCATCCTGGTCACCGGCGGCGGCGTGCCGCTCGACGCGGTGATCGCCGACTTCATGGCCGGGTCGATCGAGTGGCTGACGCCGGACAACGACCCCGATCACTGGGACCTGATCGAGGGGCAGGGGAGCCTCTTCCACCCGTCCTTCTCGGGCGTGACGCTGGCACTGATCCACGGCGGCCAGCCGGACGCGCTGATCCTGTGCCACGAGCCGACGCGCCCGCACATGCGCGGGCTGCCTGGCTACAAGCTGCCGAGCCTGGAACAGGTCCGCGACGCGGCGCTCGCAATGGCGCATGTCGTGAACCCCGATTGCAAGGCGATCGGCATCTCGGTGAACACCCAGCACCTCGATCCCGTCTCCGCCGAGAGATACCTCGAGGACACCGAGGCGCGGATGGGCCTGCCGACCACCGACCCGTTCCGCTTCGGTGCCGGCAAGCTGGTCGATGCGCTGGCGGCCTACTGAGCGATGGAGCGGGCGCCCGATTTGACCTCGGGGACCGGGCCGTTAGGTACTACGTGGACAAACGATCCTTGATGCAATCCTGACCTCCGGGACCTGACCGACAAGATGCAGATCACCGTTACCCGCGACACGTTCCGCCTGGCCGAGACCTTCACCATCTCGCGCGGCAGCCGCACCGAGGCGAAGGTGCTGACCGTCCGGGTGACGGACGGCACCCACCAGGGCTGGGGCGAATGCGTGCCCTACGCGCGCTACGGCGAGACGCTGGACAGCGTGTCGGCCCAGATCGAGGCGCTGCCCGAGGGGATCACCCGCGAAAGCCTGCAGGAGGCGATGGCTCCCGGTGCGGCGCGCAACGCGGTCGACTGCGCGCTCTGGGATCTGGCGGCGAAGCAGGCCGGCAAGCGGGTCTGGCAGATCGCCGGCCGGCCGACTCCGGGGCCGCTCGTCACCGCCTTCACCCTGTCGCTCGATACGCCCGGGAACATGGAGGCCGCGGCGCGCAAGAACGCGCACCGGCCGCTCCTGAAGGTCAGGCTCGGCGCGGAGGGCGACATTCCGCGGCTAGAGGCCGTCCGCCGCGGCGCGCCGCAGACGCGGATCATCGTCGATGCCAACGAGGGCTGGACCGAGGAGAATTACCGCGACCTCGCGGGCCCGCTTCTCGAACTTGGCGTCGCCATGGTGGAACAGCCTTTCCCGGCCGGCGCCGACGAGGTGCTGCGCGACATGGCGCGGCCGCTTCCGGTCTGCGCCGACGAAAGCTGTCACGACCGCGCCTCGCTCGCCGATCTTGCCGGCAAGTACGACGTGGTGAACATCAAGCTCGACAAGACCGGCGGGCTGACCGAGGCGCTTCTCCTGCGCGACGTGGCGCAGGCGCAGGGCTACGGGGTGATGGTCGGCTGCATGGTCGGCTCGTCTCTTGCGATGGCGCCGGCGGTGCTGGTCGGCCAGGGGGCGGACTATGTCGATCTCGACGGGCCGCTGCTTCTGGCCGAGGACCGGCCGCATCCGCTGCATTACGACAGCGCCGGCGTGCATCCGCCCGAGCCTGAGCTCTGGGGCTGACGGAACGGAAGCTGCGCATTCGGCGCGTACAGGGCCGGGGAAAGCTTCTCAGACGTTCGATACCTTGTTCACGGCTTCCATCAGCTTCGGGATCGCCCGGTCGAGGTCCTCGGAGGTCAGGCTGTCCAACCTCACCGTCGCGCCAGGCGCCGGGTGGCGGCCGCGCTGCTTGAGGTAACGCGGATCGTAATGCGATTCCATCAGGCCGGCCGCCAGCGCCTCGTGCCGACCCTCCGCGAAGAGCGCCAGCCATCCGTCGACGACCTCGCCGGGATGATAGGGCCGCAGCGCCCCGATTACGGCGGCGAAGTCCTCGGGCGCGGCGGTCATGTCGGCGTATGCGCGGGCGAGGTATGCCGCTCGGGCGATCAGGGGTGCCGTCACCTCGACGCGCGGCGCGACGCGCATCGCGCGCCAGAGGGCGGGCGGCACGATCCGGTCGCCGACCTTCGAGCTTTCCGCCTCGACCACCACCGGCCGCGCCGGATCGAGCGCCTCGACGGCCTCGGCCAGCGCGCTTTCGAACGCCTTCTGGCCCGGCTGCCCGCCCGGCCGCGCCCCGAAGAGCGAGCCGCGATGGTTGGCCAGCCCCTCGAGGTCGATCACCTGCATCCCGTGCGCCGCAAGCCGCGCCAGAAGCGCCGTCTTGGCGGTCCCGGTATTGCCGTCGAGCACCACCACCGGCGCGGGGAACGGTGCCTCGTAAAGCCGCCGCTGGACCAGCGCGCGATAGCTCCTGTAGCCGCCGTCGACGACCTCGACCCGCCAGCCGATCTGCCCCAGGATCAGCGCAAAGCTTCCCGACCGTTGGCCGCCGCGCCAGCAATAGACGAGCGGCCGGTAGGACGGGCCCTTGTCGGCGAGATACCCTTCCAGGTGCCGCGCGGCGTTGCGGGCGACCAGGGCCGCGCCGATCCGGCGGGCGAGGAAGCGGCTCTCCTGCACGTAGATCGTGCCGACCTGCGCACGCTCGGCGTCGTCCAGCACCGGCAGGTTCACCGCGCCCGGCACGTGATCCTCTGCGAACTCGGCGGGCGAGCGCACGTCGATCACCTCGTCGAAGCCGAGGGAGGCGAGGTCGGACAGCGATGTCAGCGTGACGGCCATGCCGCCCGTTTATCCGGGGATCGAGCCGGGCGGAAGCCTCAGGCCTCTTCGGCGTCCGCCCTCGAACCGCCACCCGCCCAGTCCGCGGCCTTCTGGCCGAGCTTGCGGAACTTGGCCGAGACGCCGTCGAGCTTGGCGACCCATTCCGGGTCGGGTTCCTGTCCCTCGGTCACCTTGAAGTAGGCCTGAAGCAGGCAGGCGATGGCGAAGGGTTCGATCAGCGCGACCTTCACCGCCCAGGCGAAGAGAAGCGCGAAGATCACGCCACCCGCCGCCCAGGCGCCGGGGATCAGCCAGACCACGAAGGCCGCGGGCGCCAGCATGATCAGGAACACCACGAAGGCGAGCGCATAGGTGATGATCGTGATCCACGCCGCCGAGACCAGCATCGGCCTTGCGTTCTGCCCGTAAAGCACCAGCGCATCGCGGGCCGAGGCAAAGGGATTCTGCGAGTTGGTGCGGATCGAATGCGCCAGCATCACCTCGTCGAGAAGGCCGACCGCCACGCGCAGGAAGCCGCGCACCACCGACATCAGGTTGTCGAGGCCGGGGATCGGCAGGATCGAGGCAAGGCCCTGGACAAGTCCGGTGACGGCACGGATCACGCCCTTGACCAGCTGGTCTATGGCGAACAGCACCGACGCCTCGCCGAACCGTTCGCGCACGACCCGCTGGGCGTGGTCGATCTGGGCGCGGCCCATCGGCAGGGTGCGGCCCTCGAGAAGCTCGACCATCACCGCGATATGGCCGGCCTTGACCATGTAGAGAATGTATTCGCGCAGGAAGTAGAGGACGCCGGCGACGAGGCCGAAGCCCACCGCGCCACCCCAGAAGGTCGAGGACGCCTGGAAGTCGTCCGATCCCAGCGCCCCGATGCCCCAGCCGATGCCGGCGCCGGTGCCGGTCGCCAGCACGTAGGCGACGGCGATGGCGAAATAGACGATTGCGCGGAAGATGACGAAGGGCGCCGTCTTGGCCATCAGGCCAAAGGCGCGTGAAACGCTGAAATTCATCTGCTCAGTCCCCCAATTCTTCCCGGCCGGGAAGATAGTCCCATGATTCGGCCTGTGAAAGCCCCTTCCGCCCCGGCATCTGCCGTGGCAGGGGTAGGTCGCGCCAAAGGCCCGGAGGGTTCATGCGGGAAATCACTGTCGCCGTCACCCAGTTCGCCTGCTCGTGGGACATCGAGGCGAACCTCGCGACCGCCGAGCGCCTGGTGCGCCGGGCGGCGGGCGAATGCGCCGGGGTGGTGCTCCTGCAGGAGCTCTTCGAGACGCCCTATTTCTGCATCACCGAAGAGGCGGCGCACCTGGCGCTTGCCCGGCCGTTCGAGGGCAATGCGCTGATTGCCCGCTTCGCGGCGCTGGCGGCCGAGCTGGGGGTCGTCCTCCCGCTCTCGTTCTTCGAGCGCGCGGGCGAGGCGGCGTTCAATTCGCTCGCGATGATCGACGCGGACGGCCGCGTGCTGGGCCTCTACCGCAAGAGCCACATCCCGCAGGGGCCAGGCTACGAGGAGAAGTTCTACTTCACCCCCGGCGATACCGGCTTTCGCGTCTGGGACACCGCGCTGGGCCGGATCGGCGTCGGCATCTGCTGGGACCAGTGGTTCCCCGAGGCGGCCCGCGCGATGGTGCTTCACGGGGCCGAGCTCCTCCTCTATCCGACCGCCATCGGCTCGGAACCGCATCTGCCGGGCTTCGACAGCCAGCCGCACTGGGAGACGGTGATGCGCGGCCATGCGGCGGCGAATCTGGTTCCGGTTGCCGCCTCGAACCGGATCGGTCGCGAGGCGCAGGGCGAGCGCGAGGTCACCTTCTACGGCTCGTCCTTCATCGCCGGGCCGACCGGCGAGGTCGCGGCGCGCGCCGACCGCGAGTCCGAAACCGTCCTGACCGCCACCTTCGACCTCGACGCGGTGCGCGAGCAGCGCCGGGCCTGGGGCCTCTTCCGCGACCGGCGGCCCGACCTTTACAGGCCGCTTCTGGGGTTCGACGGCACCTGACGCTTGATGCCATGGCGCGTGAGCGCTACCACAAGGGCCGACCGCACGCGTGCGGCGAACGGGGGAACATGACAGATCTGGCCAACTATCCGGCGACCTTTCATGACCTGAAGGGCGCCTCGGTCTTCATCACCGGCGGCGGCGCCGGCATCGGGGCGGCGCTGACCGAGGGATTCCTGCGCCAGGGCGCCAAAGTCGCCTTCGTGCAACGGTCGGACGCTTCGTCCTTCGTTGACCGGCTGGAGAAGGAAACCGGCAACCGGCCGCTCTTCATCCCCTGCAACGTCACCGACACGCGTGCGCTGAAAGAGGCGATCGACGATGCCGCCGCGGCACACGGGCCGATCCGCGTGCTGGTCAACAACGCGGCGAACGACTCGCGCAAGCCGACGCTGGAGACGACCGAGGACTTCTGGCGCGAGACGCTCGACATCAATCTCAAGCACTATTTCTTCGCCACCCAGGCGGTGGTGCCGATGATGAAGGCGGCAGGCGGCGGGCGCATCGTCAACTATTCGTCGATCAGCTACATGGTGGCGAACCCCGGGATGCCGGTCTACATGGCCGCCAACGCGGCGATTACCTCGCTGACGCGGACCTTCGCGCGCGAGTTCGGGCCGTCGGGCATCCGCGTCAACGCGATCGCGCCGGGCTGGGTCCTGACCGAGCGGCAGCTGAGGCTCTGGGCCTCGGCGAAGGCGATCAAGGGACACATCGAGAAACAGGCGCTGAAGGAGCGGATCGAGCCGCCCGAGATGGTCGGGCCGACCCTGTTCCTCGCCTCGGACGTATCGCGGATGATGACCGGGCAGCTCTTGGTCGTCGATGGCGGGGTGGTGATGCAGTAATGAAGCTCGAGTGGATCGCCGTCGACTGGGGAACCTCGAACCTTCGCGCCTGGGCGATGGGAACGCAGGGCGTGCTGGCCGAGGGATCGTCGCCGCGCGGGATGGGAACGCTGAAGCCCGACGAGTTCGAGGGCGCGCTGCTCGAGGTCATCGGGCCATGGATCGACGGGCCGGTGGACGTGGTGGCCTGCGGCATGGTCGGCGCAAGGCAGGGCTGGATCGAGGCCGCCTATCGCGCGGTGCCCTGCGCGCCGCTCGGCCCGCCGATGGTGCGCGCACCGGCCGCCGATCCGCGCCTGACCGTCCACATCGCGCCCGGCCTGAGCCAGGAGAGACCCGCCGACGTCATGCGCGGCGAGGAGACGCAGATCGCCGGCGTCATCGCGACCGAGGACGATTTCGACGGGGTCGTGTGCCTGCCGGGCACGCATAGCAAGTGGGCGCATGTCAGCGCCGGCGAGGTCGTCTCGTTCGCGAGCTACATGACGGGCGAGCTTTTCGCGCTGCTTTCTGAGAAATCCGTCCTGCGCCACGGGCTGGGCGAGGGGTTCGACGAGGCCGCGTTCGACGAGGCGGTGGGCGAGGCTCTGTCCCGGCCCGAGCGGCTGGCGGGCCAGCTTTTC
>JBNLCA010000171.1:0-2138 GCA_050303575.1 Paracoccaceae bacterium | reverse complement strand
CTTCCACGGTCTAGAACGCTTGCTCGTCGAGGCCGGCTAGCTTCTTTTGTTCCGAAATACTCCGGGGCGCGGGGCAGACCCCCGCTCCTGCGGTCAGACCGGCAACACCGTCGTCGCCTTGACCTCCTCCATCGACAGAAGCGCGGTCACGTTGTGGATCCGCACCTCAGAGATCAGCGCCTGGTAGAACTTGTCATAGGCGCGCGCGTTCGCAACCCGCACTTTCAGGATGTAGTCGATGTCGCCGGCCAGCCGGTGCGCCTCGAGCACCTCGGGCCGTTTCCTCAGCGTTTCCAGGAACTTGCGCTGCCAGTCCGCCTCGTGCTCCGAGGTCCGGATCAGGACGAAGAAACAGGCTTCCAGCCCCAGCGACTCGGCGTCAAGGATCACCGTCTGGCGGCCGATCACGCCCGCCTCGCGCATCTTGCGGATCCGGTTCCAGACCGGCGTCTTCGACGAGCCGACCTTGCGGGCGATCTCGTCCAGCGACTGGCTTGCATCCTCCTGCAATTCCGAGAGGATTTTCCTGTCCATCTCGTCGATCTGGGCCGCCATTCCGCTTTTCCCCGAATTTTGGAACGCCATCATTCCAAGGCTGGACATAGCAAACGCACGTCCTTATTCGCAAGGGCTGGTAGCGCCAAACCGGAACAATGTCCTATATTTCCTTACCAGCCGCAGGGGCCTCGCAGATGCAGCATTTCCCGATCTTCCTCGACATGGCGCAGGCGCGCGTCGTTGTCGCCGGCGGCGGCGAGGCGGCTTTGGCCAAGCTGCGGCTGCTCCTCAAGACCCCGGCCCGGATCGAGGTCTTTGCCGAGGCCGCCGCGCCCGAGATCGAGGACTTGGCCGCCGAGGACCGGCTGACGCTCCACCGCCGCGCCTTCGCCACGGGCGACGCGCACGGCGCGACGCTGGCCTACGGTGCGAGCGAGGACGATGCCGAGGACGCCCGCGTCGGCGGTATCGCCCGGGCCGAGGGCGCGCTCTTCAACGCCGTCGACAACCTTGCCGCCAGCCAGTTCATCACGCCGGCCATCGTCGACCGCGCGCCGGTCACCGTCGCCATCGGCACCGAGGGCGCGGCACCGGTTCTCGCCCGCCAGATCAAGGCCGAACTCGAGGAGCGGCTAACGCCCGCCACCGGGATCCTCGCCGCCGCCGGCAAGGCGTTCCGCGCCGAGGCCGAGGCCCTGCCACATGGCCGCGCCCGCCGCGACTTCTGGGCGGGCTGGTACCAGTCGGCCGGTCCCGCCGCGCTGGCAGCCGGCGACGACCTGACCGACGCGCTCCACACCCTCCTCCAACGCCACCTCGCCGCCGAGGCCGCGCCCGGCCGGGTCGATTTCGTCGGCGGCGGCCCGGGCGATCCCGAGCTTCTGACGCTGAAGGCACGCAAGGCGCTCGACCGCGCCGACGTGGTGATCTTCGACCGGCTGATCGCGCCCGGGATCCTCGAACTCGCCCGCCGCGAGGCGCTGATGATCGACGTCGGCAAGGAAGGCTTCGGCCCCTCCACGTCGCAGGACGAGATCAACCGCCTGATCGTCGAGCACGGAATTCAAGGCGCCCATGTCGTCCGGCTGAAATCCGGCGATCCGACCATCTTCGGCCGTCTCGACGAGGAAATCGACGCGGTCGACGCGGCCGGTCTCGCGTGGTCGATCCTGCCCGGCATCACCGCGGCTTCGGCCGCCGTCGCGCAGATCGGACAGAGCCTGACCAGGCGCCACCGCAACGCCTCGGTCCGGTTCCTGACCGGCCACGACGTCAGGGGCTTTGCCGACCACGACTGGCGCGCGCTCGCCCGGCCGGGCGAAGTCGCCGCGATCTACATGGGCAAGCGCGCCGCGCGGTTCGTCTCGGGGCGGCTGATGATGCACGGCGCTTCCGCCGAAACGCCCGTCACCGTGATCGAGAACGCCTCGCGCCCGGATACCCGCACGATTGCCACGTCGCTGTCACGCCTTGCCGATAGGCTGGACGATGCCGGCCTTGCCGGTCCTGCCGTTATCCTTTACGGCCTCGCCCCGCGGGCTGCCGAGGCCGCCGTTACCGCGCTGAAAGAAGGGGTCGCCTCGTGAGCCGTGCCTTCACGCCGAAAGTGGTCACCGCCAACCTGCTTCTGTCGGGCGAGG
>JBNLCA010000170.1:0-4606 GCA_050303575.1 Paracoccaceae bacterium | reverse complement strand
ACGACGATGAGTCCGAGGTCTCGGTAGGGCAGGAACAGGGCCGAGCGGGCGCCGACGACCAGCTGCGCCAGGCCCCCGCCGGCCATGCGCCAGAGGCGGCGGCGCTCGGTCATGGTGACGCCCGAATGCCATTCGGCGGGGCGCGCGCCGAAGCGTTTCTCGACGCGTTCCAGAAATCCGGCGGTCAGCGCGATCTCAGGGAGCAGCACCAGTGCCTGCCGACCCTTTGCCAGGCAGGCGGCGACCGCTTCGAGATAGACCTCGGTCTTGCCCGAACCGGTGACGCCCTTCAGGAGCGTCGTCGCGTAGCGGCCGGCGCCCTCGCGCAGGGTGGCGGCGGCTGCCGCCTGGTCCTCTGTCAGCGGCAGGCCGGGGAGTGTGGGGTCAAGAGGCGGGTAGGGAAGGTCGCGCGGGCTTTCCTCCTCGCGGATGGCGCCCAGCTTGACGAGGCCCTTGACCACGGAGGAGGTCACCCCGGCCAGCTGCGCAAGCTCGCCGGGCGTTACCGCCGAGCCGCCATATTCGTCCAGAACGTCCAGCACCCGCGCCCGCGCATCCGTCATCCGGTCTGGTTCCTCGGTCCCACGGCGCAGGACAACCTTCATCGACGGCGGATCGCCCAGCCCGGGCGAGCGGGTCGCGAGGCGCAGCATCAGCGACATCGGCGTCAGCGTGTAGTCCGCCATCCGGGCGAGGAAGGTGCGCATCTCCTCGCGCATCGGAGCCGCGTCGAGGACCTTGGTCACCGGCCTGATCTTGGCGACATCGAAATCGCCCTCGCCCGGCCCCCAGACGACGCCCAGAACCCGGCGCGGCCCCAGCGGCACCTCGACGAAATCGCCGGTCCCGCAGCCGCCCTCGGGCGCACGATAGGTCAGGAGCCGGCCCAAGGGCTCGGTGGTCTGAACGCCGACCAGCGCGCCTTGATGGAACTCCTTTCCGTCGTCCATGCGTTACTCCACCGGGGCTTCAAGCCCGGACCGTCATCGGCTATGACACCCCCCGAACCAAGCGACAACCCCGGGGGGAGGCACCCATGAAATTCTTCGTCGATACCGCCGACGTCGCCGCGATCAAGGAGCTGAACGAGCTCGGCATGGTCGACGGCGTCACCACGAACCCCTCGCTGATCCTGAAGTCCGGACGCGACATCCTCGAGGTCACCAAGGAGATCTGCGACATCGTCTCCGGCCCGGTCTCGGCCGAGGTGGTGGCGACCGAGGCCGCCGCTATGATCACCGAAGGCAAGAAGCTGGCCAAGATCGCGCCGAACATCGCGGTCAAGGTGCCGCTCACCTGGGACGGGCTCAAGGCCTGCAAGGTGCTTTCGGGCGAGGGCCACATGGTCAACGTGACGCTCTGCTTCTCGGCCAACCAGGCGCTTCTGGCGGCCAAGGCCGGGGCGACCTTCATCTCGCCCTTCATCGGCCGGCTGGACGACATCAACCTCGACGGGATGGAGCTGATCCACGACATCCGGATCATCTACGACAACTACGACTTCAAGACGCAGATCCTGGCGGCCTCGATCCGCTCGGCCAACCACATGTCCGAGGCGGCGAAGATCGGCGCCGACGTGGCCACCGCGCCGCCGAACGTCATCAAGGCGATGGCGAGCCACCCGCTGACCGACAAGGGCCTCGACCAGTTCCTGAAGGACTGGGAAAAGACCGGCCAGAAGATCGTCTGATCGCCCGGTGCGTGTGGGGTCTGGCCGGTTTCGCCCGGCCGGACCGGTTTGCCCGAGTCTTCTGCACAACACCTTCCGAAAATGTGCCGCCTTTCCGGTAGGGTGGCCGGCTGCCTTCATGTAAGCTCCCGGGCGAGCAGAACACCGAGGTAAAAATGCCCGACAGCCAGCCGATCGCCCGCGACCTGCGCGAGCGCCTGATCTCCGCGCCCGAAATCATCCTCGAAGACCGCGATCTGATGCGGGCGCTGGTGTCACGCCACGAGCGCACGATGGGCGACAACATCGTCGACATGCGCGGGCTGGCGATGGAGCGGCTCGAGGAGCGGCTGGCCAAGCTCGAGGAGACGCATGCGACCGTTCTGGCGGTCGCCTACGACAACCTTTCGGGGATGCACACGGTCCACCGGGCCGTCCTGCGGCTTCTGGAATGCAAGACGATGGAGGATTTCCTCCATTCGCTCGGCACCGATGTCGCCGCCTGCGTGCGGGTCGATGCGGTGCGGCTGATCCTGGAGAGCCGGGTGATGGCCGACGATCACGAACTGAGGCAGCTGGGCGATATCGTCCATGTCGGCGAGATCGGCTTTGCCGAGCACTATGCCGGCCGCAACCCGGCCGAGCGTCCGGTGATGCTGCGCGAGGTGGTGCCGGGCTACGGCGGCCTTTACGGCGACCGGGGCGACATGATCCAGTCCGAGGCGCTGATCCGCATCGATCTCGGGCCTGACCGGTTGCCGGGCCTTCTGGTCCTCGGCTCGACCGATCCGGGCCAGTTCCGCCCCGGCCACGGCACCGATCTTCTGGCCTTCTTCGGCGGCGTGATCGAACGGGCGATGCGCCGCTGGCTTGATTGATGCTGTCGCCCGCTCAGGCCGATGCGCTTGAGGCGTGGCTGACCGGCCTGCGCGTCATGGACGGGCGCTCGGAGGCGACCGTCGAGGCGTATCGGGCGGACGTCGTCGGGTTCCTGAGCTTCATGGCCGAACATACCGGCGAGACCGGCCTCGCCGGCCTTGCCCGCCTTGGCATCACCGACATGCGGTCGTGGATGGCCCGCGAGCGGGGACGGGGCCTTTCGGCCCGGTCGCTGGCACGGGCCCTCTCGTCGGTGAAGGGCTTCATGCGCTGGCTCGCCGACCGCGAGGGGTTCGACCCGACCGCGGTCCTTTCGGCCCGCGCACCGAAATACACCCGCAAGCTGCCGCGCCCGCTGGCCGAGGACGCCGCCCGCGCGGTCATCGACACTGCCGAGCTTCAGGCGCGCGAGGGGTGGGCCGCCTTGCGCGACGTCGCGGTGGTGACGCTGCTGTACGGCTCGGGCCTGCGGATATCCGAGGCGCTTTCGCTTCAGGGCCGCGACCATCCGCTGGCCGAGACCCTGCGGATCAGGGGCAAGGGCGGGCGCGAGCGGATCGTGCCGGTCCTGCCCGCCGCGCGCGACGCGGTCGCGCGGTACGTCGCGGCCTGCCCGCACGACCTGGCGGACGGTGCGCTTTTCCGGGGTATCCGCGGCGGCCCGCTCGGACAGCGCCAGATCGCCCGCGTGATGGAGCAGGTGCGGATGCAGCTGGGCCTTCCCGCCACCGCCACGCCGCACGCGCTGCGCCATTCCTTTGCCACGCACCTTCTGAACGCCGGGGGCGATCTGCGCGCGATCCAGGAGCTCCTGGGCCATGCCTCGCTCTCGACGACCGAGGCCTATACCGCGGTCGACGCCGCCCGGCTGATGGAAGTCTACGAACGGGCGCATCCGCGCTCCTGATCCCGGCGCCTGACCCGTTGCGAAACAAGCGGTTTTCCTCCATCAAGGGCCGATGACCTCGGCCTTGCGCGCGCTTCTCGTCCATCTCTTCACTGCGACCGGCGCGGTGCTGGCCATGCTCGCCATGCTGGCGGCGGTCGACCAGAACTGGAGCATGATGTTCCTGTGGCTGGTGGTGGCCTTCGTGGTGGACGGCCTCGACGGCCCATTGGCCCGCCGTTACCACGTCAAGACCTACGCGCCGCAGATCGACGGGGTCCTGATGGACCTGATCATCGACTACCTGACCTATGTATTCATCCCGGCCTATGCGCTCTTCAAGTCCGACCTTCTGCCGGGCTGGACGGGCTGGATCTGCATCATCGTCATCACCTTCGCCTCGGTGATCTATTTCGCCGACACCCGCATGAAGACGAAGGACAATTCCTTCGCGGGCTTTCCGGGCTGCTGGAACATGGTGGTGATTGTCCTCTTCGCCACCAAGCCCGAGTTCTGGACTATCCTGATCATCGTGATCCTGTTCGCGGGTGCGATGTTCACCAACGCCAAGTTCGTCCACCCGGTCCGGACCGAGCGCTGGCGGATGATCACGCTGCCCTGTGCCGTCGTCTGGACCCTCTTCGCCGGCTGGGCGGCCTATGTCGATTTCCATCCGCAAAGCTGGGCGGTCTGGGGGCTGATCCTGACGTCCGTCTATCTGACCGGCGCGGGTATCATGCAGCAGCTGGTCCCGGCGCGGCCGTCCAAGGCCGCCTGACCTTTCAGATCAGCAGGCCCGCCGCCCCCTCGTGGCGCAGGAGCGCAACCTTGGTCTCGATCCCGCCGGGCGCAGAGAAACCGCCGAGGTTGCCGGTGCCGAGGACCCGGTGGCAGGGGATGATGACCGGGATCGGGTTCGCGCCGCAATGCTGGCCGATGGCCTGGGCCGGAAGGCCGAGCGCCTTGCCGAGTTCGCCGTATGTAAGCGTCTCGCCGAAGGGAATCGCCAGGAGCGCCTGGGAAAACCGGCCCTGCGCGCCGGGGCCGGGGTCCAGCGGCAGGTCGAACCCGGTGCGTTTGCCGGCGAAATAGGCGCCAAGCTGCGCCACCGCCTCGTCGAGGAGGGGCGAGCGGTCGTCCGCTTCGGCCGCCGACCATTTCAGACGGGTGAT
>JBNLCA010000169.1:0-4452 GCA_050303575.1 Paracoccaceae bacterium | reverse complement strand
GCCGAAAGGCCCATGACCTCGCCCCAGCCGGCGCTTGCGCGCCAGGTCGCCGTGTCGAGGACGAAACCGGTGCCAAGGGCCGCGGCGCGTTCGAGAAACCCCTCGAAATACCGGCGCATTGCCGCCCTACCCTTGTCGTCGGACAGGAGGGTGAACGAGGCAAACTGCGGCAGGTCCAGACCTTCAAGGAAGATCATCGCCGTCTCGAGCCCGCCGTCGGCGAGCCACAGCCGGCCTTCGGTCATTTTCAGAATGCCGCGTGAATGTAGGTCTTTCATCTTTCCAGTTCCCAAATTGTTTGATGGCGCCTCTTTGCCCCAGGCCGGGCTTTTCCGGCCAGTCGGCTTGCGGTATAGTTGGGAAGAAGAGTGGAAATCTCTTTTATCTCAACAAGTTCGATCTATTCGGGTGCCGTCGTCAGTGGCCGTGAACGGCCTTCGACTGTACCGGCGGTATAGCGGAACGAGAGGGATCAGGATGGCCGGGATCGCCACAAAGGACGCGCCGCGCAGGCCCGACACGCGCACGCGCATCCTCGATATCGCGCAGGACTCGGTGCTGCAAAAGGGCTTCGACGCCACCTCGATCGAGGAGATCGTGGCGGCAGCCGAGATCACCAAGGGCGGCTTCTTCTATCACTTCCCCGACAAGAACGCCCTCGCGCTGGCGCTGATCGAGCGGCACATCGCGGTCGAGGACGACCTGTTCGACGGGCTTGAGGCACGGGCGCGCGAGCTGACCGACGATCCGCTGCAGATGGTCCTCATCAGCCTGCGCCTCCTCGCCGAGATGCTTCAGGACATGCCCTCGGGCCATCCCGGCTGTCTGGTCGCCACGGCCGCCTACCAGGACCGGCTCTTCAACCAGGATGTCCGGGCCGCGAACCGGCGCGCCATTCTCGGCTGGCGGGCGCGGTTCCGGGCAGCGCTGAACGAGGTCGCGGACCGCTATCCGCCACGCGAGCCGGTGGACCTCGACGTGCTGGCCGACATGATCAACACGGTGGTCGAGGGCGGCATCGTGATGTCGAAGGCCCTGGGCGAGCCGCACCATATAGTCGGCCAGATCCTCCTGATGCGGAACTATATCAAGCTGCTGTTCCAGCCCGATCCGCGCTAGTCCGCAAGCCAGTCCAGTAGCGGCAGATGCGCCGCGGCCAGCCGTTCGATCTCGCCCACCGCGCGGGGCGTGTGGAGCCAGCCCGGCAGACCTTTCGTCTCGCCGCGCAGGATCACCGACTTCCGGCGCAGCAGATGCTCCCACTCCTCGGCGGTTTCGTAGCCGCGGGGCAGACGCTTGAGGTCTGGTTCGTCCCAGACCGAGCCGACGGTTCCGGCCGCCTCGGCGGCCTTGGTCAGGCGGGCCCGGTGCCGGGCGTCCTGAGCGCGGGCCCGGAACCGCTCGAGCGCACCGCTATCGAGCCCGTATTGGCCCGCCCCGAAGCCGATCCGGTCGGGATGGATGACGAGGTGAAATCCGGTATGCCGGTCGCCCCCGGTAAGGCCCAGGACGACATGCAGCATCGGCGCATAGGGGGTCTTGTCCTTGGAAAACCGCACGTCGCGGTGAATGCGCTTCAGCCCGCCGCCGACCTTCGGAGGTGCCTCCAGCCTCGGCGTCGCGCCGTTGCAGAAGGGCTGCAGTTCCTCGATCAGGTTCAGACCGGCGTCCCGCCAATGGGCCTCGTACTCCGGCCGGTGCGCCTCGAACCAGTCCTTGCGATTGTTGGCCGCAAGGCCCTTGAGGAACGTGATCGTCTCCTTCGGCAGACCTGGATATCCCATGGCGCACCTCCCGGTGGCAGGATACAGCGCCCGCGCCGCTTGTCAGCCCGCCGCGCCTGCGCCAAGAAGCAGCTGATGAAGGCTCCTGACATCATCTGCATCGGCTCGGTCCTGTGGGACATCATCGGCCGGTCCTCGGCCCATATGCGGGCCGGCGCGGACGTGCCGGGGCGGATCACGCGGCTGCCGGGCGGCGTGGCGATGAACATCGCAATGACGCTCAGGCGCTTCGGCTTCACCCCGGCGCTTCTGACCGCCGTCGGCCGCGATGCCGAAGGCGACGAGCTGATCGCCCAATGCGACCGGCTGGGGCTGGTGACCGGCCATGTCTACCGCTCGGACGATCTGCCGACCGACCGCTACATGGCGGTCGAAGGCGCGAACGGGCTGATCGCGGCGATAGCCGATGCGCATTCGCTCGAAGCTGCGGGCGACAAGATACTGAAACCGCTGGAGAATGGCGCTTTGGCATCGATCGGCGCACCGTGGTCCGGCCCCATCGCGCTCGACGGCAACCTGACCGAGGCGCTTCTGGCCGACATCGCGGCTTCGCCCCATTTCGCCGCCGCCGACCTTCGTGTCGCCCCAGCCTCGCCCGGCAAGGCCGAGCGGCTCCTGCCGCTCCTCACCCATCCGCGCGCGACGCTCTACGTCAATCTCGAGGAAGCGGGGCTTCTGCTGAAGGCCCGGCCCGCGACTTCGCGAGACGCGGCGGAGGCGCTGCGTGCCCGCGGCGCGGCGCGCGTGCTGGTCACCGACGGCGGCAACCCGGCCACGGTTGCGGACCATGGCGGCATCGTCACGCTTGCCCCGCCGGAAGTCATGGTCACCCGCGTCACCGGCGCCGGTGACACGTTCATGGCCGCCCACATCGCGGCCGAGCGGCGCGGCGAGACGGGCGAGGCGGCGCTCGCCGCGGCCTTGCAGGCGGCGGCCGACTACGTCAGCCACACGGGCGACTGAACCCCGGTTGAGTCCCGCGCGACCCATGGTCATGCGGATCACATCTCTCCTTCTCGCCCTCCTCGCGCCCCTGCCCCTTTCGGCGCAGCCCATGTGCCACCCCGAGCAGCCGGCGGCCGTCCTGCCCGACTGCATGGTCGGAACCTGGACCGGCACCTCGGACGTCCTTGGTGCCATGGCCAGGGGGCTTTCGCCCACCGGGATCGGTCCCGAAGATCGGATCGAAACCGACATGCCCGGCGGGATCTCCGCAACGATCTTCGCCGACGGATTCATGATCAGCGATCCCTGGACCGGAACGGTGGCGGTCACCACCGCCGATGGCGCGGGGGACATGGCGATCGGGGTCCAGACCGACCGGCTTCTGGGCTGGATGTGGCCCGACGGGCCGGAGGGCCGCTATCTCAACTGCGCCGATACCGCGACCGGCAACTCCATCATCTCGATCAGTTCCGCCGAGATGACCACGACGTTCGACACCGCAGATGTCGAGGCGGCGCAGGAGCTGACCGAAAGCACCGTCACCTGCGCGGGCGACGTTCTGACCATTGACGTCGAGATGCCCGACCCGGTGGGCCGGATCACCTCGACCTACAAGCGCGCGCCCGACGATCCGCATGCCGAGAGCCTGCGCGCCCTTGCGAAGGGGAACTGAGGCAGGTACCCCGGCGCGCGACCGAGCCCGGAGCGCGCGATGCAGGCCCCTCTCCTCTATTCCCCCGACGTCGCGGACGCGCTGAAGGAAGGCACTCCGGTCGTGGCGCTGGAATCGACGATCATCACGCACGGCTTTCCCTGGCCCGAGAACCTGGCGCTCGCCCGCAAGGTCGAGGCCCAGGTGCGGGCGGCGGGCGCCGTGCCGGCGACGATCGCGGTGATGGACGGGAATATCCGCATCGGCCTGACGGACACCGAAATCGAGGCTTTGGCGCAGGCGAAGGACGTTGCCAAGCTCAGCCGCGCCGACCTGGCCGTATGCCTGACGACTGGCGGTTTGGGTGCAACGACCGTTGCCGCGACGATGATCGCGGCGCGGCTCGCCGGGATCGAGGTCTTCGCCACCGGCGGCATCGGCGGCGTCCACAAGGGCGCAGAGGTCACATTCGACGTCTCGGCCGACCTGCGCGAACTCTCAAAGACGCCGGTCACCGTGGTCGCAGCCGGGGCAAAGGCCATCCTCGACCTGCCCAAGACGTTGGAAATGCTGGAAACCCTCGGCGTTCCGGTCATCGCCTTCGGCCAGGACGACTTTCCGGCGTTCTGGTCACGGTCCTCGGGCCTTGCCGCACCTCTCAGGCTCGACAGCCCCGCCGGGATCGCCGAGGCGCACCTGATGCGGGCGCGGCTGGGCCTCGACGGAGGGCAGCTCGTGGCCAACCCGATCCCGGCGTCGGACGAGATCCCCGCAGAGACGCTCGCCCCGGTCATCGCCGAGGCGCAGGCAGAGGCCGCGGCGCAGGGCATCGCGGCAAAGGCAGTGACGCCGTTCCTCCTCCAGCGCATCTTCGAGCTGACCGATGGCCGCTCGGCGGTCGCCAACACGGCGCTGGTCCTGTCGAATGCGCGCCTTGCCGCCGCAATCGCGGGCGAAATTGCGAAGCTTCGGTGAAACCGCCCCGTTTCGCGTCGCCCCGCATTGTTAACGCCTGACAGCGCCCCTATCTTTGCCGCGCTGGACCGGGGCCGCGATGACACAACCGACACC
>JBNLCA010000168.1:0-5346 GCA_050303575.1 Paracoccaceae bacterium | reverse complement strand
GGCGGCGGCGCTGGTTCTGGCATCGGCGCGTGTGGCCGAGGCGCAGGGCCTGACGCCGCGCGCCCGTATCCCCGGCCACGCGAGCCACGCCCAGGCCCCGGCCCTCTTCCCGACCGCCCCTGTGCCGGCGGCGAGAAAGCTGATGGAGCGGCTTGGCTGGACGGTGGACGATGTCGATCTCTGGGAGGTCAACGAGGCCTTTGCCATCGTGCCCATGGCCTTCATGCACGAGACCGGCGCGCCGCACGATCGCGTCAACGTCAACGGCGGCGCCTGCGCGCTGGGCCATCCGATCGGTGCCTCGGGCGCGCGGATCATGGTGACGCTTCTGAACGCGCTCGAGGCGCGAGGCATGAAGCGCGGCATCGCGGCAATCTGCATCGGCGGCGGCGAGGGCACGGCGATCGCGATCGAGAGGGTCTGACATGAATGTCATCCATCTCGGCCCCGGCGAAGGCCGCCGCTACGCGATGGGTCGGCTCGAGGCCGTGTTCAAGGCCGACGAGGACGAGACGGCCGAGGGTTACGCGGTGTCGGAATGGCACATGGACGCGGGTTTCGAGGGCGTCGGCGCGCATTCGCACGCGGCGAACGACGAGATCTTCTACGTGCTGGGCGGAACGCCGGAGATCCTGACGGGCGAGGACTGGACGAGGGTCGAGGCGGGCGGCTTCGTCCGCATCCCGGCCGGAGTGACCCACGACTTCCGCAATCTCGAGGGCCCGCGGGCCATCCTTCTGAACGTCTTCATCCCCGGCGGGTTCGAGCGCGACATGCCGAAGATCGTCGACTGGTTCGCGCAGAACGGAGGCGCGTGATGGCCGAATACGAGGCGCTTTCCGCGCGGATCGCGGCACTGACCGAAGGCGAGACCGACAGCGTCGCGCTGATGGCGACTGTGGCCTGCGAACTCCACCATTCCGACGAACGGTTCGACTGGACCGGGTTCTACCGCGTCGTCGGACCCGAGCTCTTGAAGATCGGGCCCTACCAGGGCGGCCACGGCTGCCTGATGATCCCCTTCTCGCGCGGCGTCTGCGGCGCGGCAGCGCGGACCGGCGAGGTGCAGCTTGTGCCGGACGTCGACGCCTTTCCCGGCCACATCGCCTGCGCCTCCTCGACCCGGTCCGAGATCGTACTGCCGGTGCGCGACGGGACAGGCGACTTGATCGCCGTCCTCGACATCGACAGCGACCAACCGGCTGCTTTCACCGAGGCGGATGCCGAGGCGTTAGCCGCGATCCTAGCGTCGGTGTTCGGACGGCTTTGACCTCTCGCGCTGGCGGTCAGGCAACGTCGGCGAGCGTCTTCCGGCCGGTCGCCAGATCGGCCAGCAACTCGGCGTGCACCTCGAGCGCGTCGATCACCGGAAAGCCCGGATCGCGTCCGTCGAACGCGAGGAGGAGATCGGTTCCGGCAAGCGCGATCCCCTCGGCCCCGCGATCCATCATGGCGCGTCCCGCATCGAAGAGAAGGCGCCGGGTCTCGTCCTCGCAGCGCCCCGCGATCGCCATGTCCTGGTAGGCCCTGCCGACCTCCTCGATGTTCTCGGGAACCAGAACGCGGGTCCGGACCATCTGGCCGAAGAGCGCTGTCGCCATGGCACGGCCGGTCCCGAGAAGACCGACCCGGCCGTAACCACGATCCGCGCAATGCAGGTCGAGCGGCGTGATCGCCGAGAGGAGCGGCAACGGACTGAGCGCAAGTGTCTCCTTCCAGCAGAAATGCGGCCCGATGGCGGTGATGCTGGCGACTTCGGCGCCCGCAGCCTTCAGGCGATGGAGGAGGGTGGCGAAGATCTCCGCCTGCTCCTGAGAGCGGCCGGCAAGGTTGTTGGCCAGAACCTCGCGGACGTTCGCCTCGACCATCGTCAGATCGAGCCGGCAGCCGCGGTCTGCCGCCGCCTGCGTAAGACGCCGGTAGTAGTCGACGGTGGCCGCGGGTCCGAGGCCGGTGATCAGGCCGATATGCATGCGTCAACCGCCTGGCAGCGTGAGGCGGCGGCGCGCGGTGGGCATCCCCTCGCCCTGCGCCTCGATCCGCGCGATGCAGTCCGCCGCGCCCTCGTAGGCGACCGACATCGTGTGGCCGTTGGCGTGGATCAGTGTCGCCTCGTCCACCGCCATCGCGACATGACCCTTCCAGAAGATCAGGTCTCCCCTTTGCAGGGGCTCGCCCTCGGCGAGCGGTTGGCCCAGCGCCTGCTCCTGCAGATCGCTGTCGCCCGGACAGGGGACGTGACCGGCGAGGAGCGCCGCCTGAACGAGTCCCGAACAGTCGATCCCGAGGACCGAGTTGCCGCCCCAGAGGTATGGCACTCCGAAGAAGAGCTGCGCCACGGTGGCCGGGTCGGTGAACGGCTTGTTGGCAGGGCGCAGGTGCGGGCGAGGGACGAAGTGGCCCTCGGCGGTCTCGTAGAACTTGCCCTCGGCCGAGACGACGCGAAGGCGCGCGCCGAACGAGAGGTGCTCCAAGGCGCGGCTGCGCGTGGCGGGCTCCGGATAGAGGTGCGTCGCCGGGACGCCGACGATGTGGGTGGGCTCGATCACCGGGCCAAGCGCGCCCTCGGCGAGATAGCCGCAATAGCCATCCTTCGCCGCCTCGACGAAGGCCCATCCGTCGCGCCGTTCATAGACGGTGACCGCATCGCCCCAAAGGAGCTGCCGCTCGCGCGCACCGCCGGGGTCGCGCAGGATGTCAACGACGGGAACCGCGATCGACGCAGCCTCGCCCTCGGTGAAGCGACCGGCCTCGACCGTACCCTTCAGGCGCAGCGCGGCCACTCGGCCGTTCGCCGGGGTGAGGCGCCGGTCGCTCACAGGCCCAGCGCCGCAGGCAGCGCGCCGAGGATGGCGCGGGCGCCCTGGCCGACGCCGCCCTTGGGCCGGCCCGGCGCGGGCTTGGGCTGCCAGCCGTAGATGTCGAAATGGGCGTAGCGCACGCCCGGCTCGACGAAGCGGCGCAGGAAGAGGGCGGCGGTGACCGCGCCCGCCATGCCGCCCCCCGGCGCATTATCTAGATCGGCGATGCCGGGCTCGATCATCTCCTCGTAAGGCGCCCAGAAGGGCAGCCGCCAGATCGGGTCGCGCTCGGCCGCCGAGGCCGCCGCCAGCGCTCCGGCCAGTTTGTCGTCATCGGTGAAGAAAGGCGGCACGTCCGGCCCCAGCGCCACCCGCGCCGCCCCGGTCAGCGTCGCCATCGAGACGAGGAGGTCGGGCGCCTTGCCCTCGCAGGCATAGGCCAGCGCGTCGGCGAGGACGAGCCGCCCCTCGGCGTCGGTGTTGTTCACCTCGACCGTCAGGCCCTTGCGCGACGTCAGGATGTCTTGCGGACGGAAGGCCGCCCCGCCGACCGCGTTCTCGACCGCCGGGATCAGGACGCGCAGCCGCACCGGCACCTCGAGCGCCATGATCATCATGGCAAGGCCCAGCACCGTCGCTGCCCCGCCCATGTCCTTCTTCATCAGCCCCATCGAGGCGGCTGGCTTGATGTCGAGGCCGCCGGTGTCGAAGCACACGCCCTTGCCGACGAGCGTCAGCGCCGGCCCTTCCGAGCCCCAGGTGAACTCGACCAGCCGCGGCGCGCGCGGCGAGGCGCGGCCGACCGCGTGAATCATCGGGAAGTTCTGTTTCAGAAGCGCGTCGCCCTTGATCACGCGGGTTTTTGCGCCAAACCCGTCGGCGAGCGCGCGGGCGGCGCCTTCAAGTTCGTCCGGCCCCATGTCCGAGGCCGGCGTATTGATCAGATCGCGGGTCAGCGCCTCGCCCTCGGCGATCACCTCGATCCGCGTTGCGTCGACGCCCTCGGGCGCGACCAGCCGCGCCTTGGGCGGCGGCGCGTCGCGGTACCGGCCGAAGCGGTAGCGGGCAAGGATGAAGCCGAGCGCCGCCTCGGCAAGCTCGTCGGGCGCGAGGTCGCCTTCGATGCGCCAGATCCCCTCGGGCAGGCGGTCGACGGCAGAGCCAAGGTGGAAACGACCGCGCGCGCGGTCGGTCTCGTTGCCCCAGCCGAAGGCGGCGGCGGGTTTGCCGGTCATCGACGGCAGGACGACCAGGCTGCCGAGCTTGCCGGTGAATCCGGCCGCGCCCAGCCAGGCCCTGTGCGGGGCCGGCTGTTTCGCGACCCAGGCCTTGGCCTTGGCGGCGGGCACGATGTGAAGCGGCAGCGCCTTGTCGGCGGCGGCGGTCGCGAAGCGGAGGGGCATGGTCCGGGTCCGGTCTGGTGGGCGGGATGCCAGCCTAGCCGGATGGCGGGCGCCCGCAAGGGGCGGGCGGCGGATGCGCCTGAGAGCAACGCGGGCAGCGTCGGGCGCCAGCCCGGTCGGACGGGCCGGCGCGTCGCCATCGTCGCGCGGACCATTGGCGCGACTACCGGCGATCCTGCGCCTTCGGCGCACGCCGGGCCGTGAGGAAGCAGTTCACTGGGAGAAACCCTACTCGCCCGCCTTCGGCTCGATCCTGAGCATCAGGTAGCGGTTGTAGGTGCGGAACTCCTCGGCCGTCCGCGTATGCCCGGTCAGCCGCTGCATCAGGTCGGCGCGGCGGCGGGCGGGCAGGACCAGGCCGATCAGCCGTGCCAGCGCCCAGCGCGCGCCGGGGCGCTTGGCCGAGAGCTCGCCGTCGATCCGGGTAACACCGTGGCCGACGACGTGGAAGAACCCCTGTTCGAGGTCGATCGAGGGGGCGACGGCGTCGGTGATGTCCTCCTCGGACGTGATTTCGACGGGCAGCCCTGAGATCAGCGCGCGGAAGTTCGTCAGGTGATGCCCGCCGCCGGGCTTGGGTCCGTGCGTGGCGCGGTTTTCGTAAGCGTCGGTGCGGAAGCAGTCGGCGATGACCACCCGGCCGCCCGGTGCCAGCAGCGTCAACGCTTTCGGTAGGCCGTCTTCCAGCGGGATATACTGGTAGCTTTCGGAGAAGAGGCAGACGTCGAAGGTCTGGTCGGTCTGGAAATCCTCGAACGTGCTGTGATGAACCTTGGCGCCCGGCGCAGTCACGCGGCATCGCGCCGCCAGGAAATCCGAGGGCACGACGATCTCGACCTCGTGGCCGAGCGCGATCAGCTTCTTCGCCGTCTCGCCGGCGCCGCCGCCGATATCGAGGATGCGGGCCGGGCGATCCGGCAGGAGCCTGAACAGCTTGGCCGAATAGGCGTCCTGCGCCGCCCGCAGGTTGCCGGCCGAAACATCGAGCCCGGTCCAGAGCCCGTAATGCAGGTTCTCGGCCCCGGTCAGCCAGCGGATGAAGGACAGGCCAACGTCGAGGCCGATGGCGCGGGTGTCGAGTTTCTTGCCCATGCCGCGCTCTTAGTCGAGCGAGGCGCGGTTGGGAAGCGTCCGCAGGCCTG
>JBNLCA010000167.1:0-6058 GCA_050303575.1 Paracoccaceae bacterium | reverse complement strand
CTCTCGCCGGTGCCCATCATCGCCTTGCCCATCTCGTCCATCACCGAGCGGACATCGGCGAAGTCGAGGTTGATCAGGCCGGGGCGGACCATCAGGTCGGTGACACCCTTCACGCCCTGGTAGAGGACATCGTCGGCCATCGCGAAGGCCTCGGTGAAGGTGGTCTTCTCATTGGCGATCCGGAAGAGGTTCTGGTTCGGGATGATGATCAGCGTATCGACGACCTTCTGGAGCGCTTCGACACCCTCCTCGGCCTGGCGCATGCGCTTTGCGCCTTCGAACTGGAACGGTTTGGTCACGACGCCGACAGTCAGGATGCCGAGTTCGCGCGCGGCCTGCGCGATGATCGGCGCAGCACCGGTGCCGGTACCGCCGCCCATGCCTGCGGTGATGAAGCACATGTGTGCGCCGGCGAGCTTGTCGACGATCTCCTCGATCGTTTCCTCGGCGGCCGCGGCGCCGACGGTGGGCCGGGCGCCCGCGCCCAGTCCCTCGGTCACCTTCACGCCCATCTGGATCCGCGTCGAGGCGCGGCTCTGCTGGAGCGCCTGCGCATCGGTGTTCGCGGTGACGAACTCGACGCCCTCGAGTTCCTTGTCGATCATGTTGTTGACGGCGTTGCCGCCGGCCCCGCCCACCCCGAAGACCGTGATCCGCGGCTTGAGCTCTTCCTGTCCCTGATCGGGAAGCGTGAGGTTGAGTGCCATGTGTTGTCCGCCTGTCGTTAACTCCGGCGCGTCCCATGCCGCCGGTTACCTAAATTCCCCCGATTCTAGACGTCGGGGGCGCTTTCGTCACGAAAAATAAACCAGATTCCTACCAAATCTGGCAATTTTTCTGTTGTTATCAGCAGTATTTCGCCGCTCACCCCAATCTTTTGCGGTTACCAGTTGTCCTTGAACCATTTCACTGCGCGCTTCAGGCTGCGCGCCGGGTAGCGCTCGGCCGGGATCTCGAAGTCCCACCATTCGTCCTGAGGATGCGCCGCGAAGAGGCAGAGACCGACAGAGGCCGCGAAGGCCGGGCCGGTGGCGGCCTGCGGCAGGCCCTGGACGCGCAGCGGACGGCCCAGGCGCACCTGCTGGCCGAGGATGCGGGACGCCAGGCCGTCGAGACCCGGGATCTGGCTTGCTCCGCCGGTCAGAACGATCTGCCGCGCCGGAAGGTGGTCGAAACCGGCCGCGTCGAGCCGGGCGCGGACTTCCTCGAGGATCTCCTCGACCCGCGGGCGGATGATGCCGATCAGTTCCGAGCGGCTTACGCGGCGACGGTCGCGCTCCCAGTCGCCGGTGTCGCCGCCGGTCTCGATCATTTCGCGGTCATCCATTCCGGTGGCGACGACGCCGCCATGGAAGGTCTTGATCCGCTCGGCCTGGGCCAGCGGCACCTGGATACCCTTGGAGATGTCCGAGGTTACATGGTCGCCGCCGAGGCGCACGGAATCGGCGTAGATCATGTGCTTTTTCACGAAGATCGAGATGCCGGTCGCACCGCCGCCCATGTCGATGCAGGCCGCGCCAAGCTCCTGCTCGTCCTCGACCAGCGACGAGATGCCGGCGACGTAGGACGACGAGGCGATGCCCGCGAGTTCGAGGTCGCATCGCTGGATGCAGTAAAGCAGGTTCTGGATCACCGCGGCCTCGACCGACAGCATGTGCATGTCGACCGAAAGGCGGTTGCCCGCCTGTCCGCGCGGATCGGCAAGGCCCGACCGGTGGTCGAGCGCGAAGTTCACCGGCTGGGCGTGCAGCACCTCGCGGCCATGGCCGAGGTCCGGCACGTCGCAGGCGGCGAGCGCCCGGGCGATATCGGTTTCCGAGACGGTGCCGTCGATCAGTTCCACCCCGCCCGCAAGCCCGTAGGAGCGCGGACGCGCGCCCGAGAACGAGGCGATGACATGATCGACGCGGACATTGGCCATCTTCTGCGCCGCCTGGACGGCGGTGCGGATGGCACGTTCGGTCTCCTGGATCGCATCGACCTCGCCGAAGCGCACGCCGCGCGAGCGGGTCGTCGCGGCGCCGATGACGCGGAACGAGGATTGCCCGGCAAGCGAGCCCATCCCGTCGTCGCCGCGGAAATGGTCCGGGCCGTCGAACTTGAGGATCAGGCAGGCGATCTTCGACGTGCCGACGTCGAGGACGGCCATGACGCGGCGGTCGATGGCGGCCTTGCGCATCCGACGCATGGCGCGCTGGGTGTGATAGAGGTCGGTCATCCGTTTGTCGCTCCGGCTTCTTCTTGTGTCATGAACTGCCCGGCGGGCTTGGGCGCGAGCCGCAGGGTGGGCCGCGCGGTAAAGCGCATGTCGACGACCGAGACGTCGCGCGACAGCATGTCCTCGGCGATGGCAAGGGCCATCACCCGTTCCAGCGCCTCGACCGCCCCGTCTTCGGGCAGAAGGATCCGCTGGCCATTGTCGAGAACCACGTCCCAGCGCCGCTCGCCCATGCGGACGAGGCCGCGCAAGCGGGGGGCGACGGGCTGGGCCGCCTCGATCAGCGCCAGCGCCTCGGGCACCGCCTTGTCGGCACCGGCGCCGGCGATCACCGGCAGGTCGAGCCGCTCGAGCCGGCTGTTGATGCCGGCGACCGGGTGGCCGGTTTCATCGAGCATCACGAGGCCATCGGGCCCGCGCCACAGGACCGAGGGCGCGCGCTCGGAGACCCTGAGCTCGAGAACGCCGCCCGGCTTGATGCGCAGATCGGCCGAGGCGACGGCGTCGAGCCCGGCGACTGTCTGGCGCATCGATTCAAGATCGAGATCGAAGGACGAGACGGGAAAGCGCACCGGCACGGCGCTGCGGATCGCGGTGGCAAGGTCGGGCGACGCCCCCTCGATCGACATCAGGCGGACCATGAATTCGGGGCGTTCCTGCACCGAACGGACGACCGCCTCGGCCTTGCCGGCGATCGCCTCGCGGCGGCCAGAGTCAGAGAGGTAGATGCCGACCGCGAACACGATCAGGAAGGCCGGCAGACCGGTGCGCAGGAGCGCCCGGAACACCGGCGTCAGCCACAGCCGGTGCATCCGGTAGCTCAGCCGCGACGGTGCGGGGTCCTTCGAGACCGGTTTCTTGTCTGCCCGGCGGAAGAGACCGGCGGGAAAGGCCGCGCGGCGGCGCGTTTTCGGTGTCACGGTCCCGGCTGACGCGCCATCGTCAGCCGCCAGCACAAAAGGGGCCGGGCGCCTTTGGTGGATGTTGCGCGTGTTCGAGAACAGCCGGGCACGGATCGCCGGCTTGTCCTTCACCTCGCGCGAATCCTGGATCAGGTGCGGGCGCGGGGCGAGCGTTTCCTCGGCCTGCTGCGCCACCCATTCCAGGATTTCCAACTCCTCGGGCGTCTCGGCCTCGGGGAGCGTCACCCGGGCGCGGGCGAACTCCTCGCGCGCCGCCTGGGCGGGCTGCTGCAGCACCACGCGGCGCGGCGTCACCGTCTGTTCGGCGCGGCCGGCGCGGACGCCCAGCGCATCGCGCGGAAGCTGCGGAAGGGGCGCTTCGGCGTGCGGCTCGGCGCGCTTGACCGGCGGTTCGGCCCGGCCCTGTTCCCGTTGTCTCGCGGCCGACATCGGCGGCTCGCTGCGGTACCACTTCATCTGTTGCATGAGGCGTCCTCCACCATCCAGCGGCAGAGCTCGGGGAAGGTCATCCCGCAATGCGCCGCCTGTTCGGGCACCAATGACGTTGGCGTCATGCCCGGTTGCGTGTTGGTCTCCAGCAGCACGAGGCCCGAAAGCCCCTTCGTCTCGTCCCAACGGAAGTCGGTCCGGCTGACGCCCCGGCACCCCAGCACCTGATGAGCGGTCAGGGCATGGGACAGGCAGGCGTCGAACACCTCGCCCGGGATCTCGGCCGGCAGAACGTGCCGCGAGCCCCCGGGCGAGTATTTCGCGTGATAGTCGTACCAGCCGTCCGACAGGATATCGGTCACGGTCAGGGCACGGTCGCCGATCACGGTGGTCGTCAGCTCGCGCCCCGGCGCGTAGGCCTCGACCATCACCGTCTCGGGCATGTCGTCGTCGAGCTGCGGCGGCGAATTCGCCGCCTCGTGGACGATGTAGACGCCTACCGACGAACCTTCGTTGTTCGGCTTGACCACGTAGGGCGGCGCCATCACATGGGCGGCGCGCACCGCGTCCCGGCTGGCAAGCTTGCTTTCGACAACCGGCAGACCGGCCGCCTTGTACGCGGCCTTGGTCCGGGTCTTGTCGAGCGACAGCGCCGAGGCCAGCACGCCCGAATGGGTGTAGGGGATGCGCAGCCACTCCAGCATGCCCTGGACGCAGCCATCCTCGCCCCAGCGGCCGTGGAGCGCATTGAAAACGACATCGGGAGAAAGCGTGCGCAGCACGTCCGCAAGATCGATGCCCGCATCGATCTCGGTGACTTCAAAGCCCGCCTCACGGAGCGCCGAGGCGCATTCACGCCCCGTCGACAGCGACACCTCCCGCTCTGCGGAAGCGCCACCCAAAATTACCGCCACGTGAGGGCTTGTCCTGCTCGACCTGCCCGCCACTTGCTCTGCCTCGCCGGGATTTCCCGGTCATTTCCCCGGATTTCCGGGATTTTCGTTATTCTGGAGCCGGTTCGCCGACCCTCATGATTTCCCACTCTAGCAATATGCCGGAATGCTGCAAAACCCTTTTTCGGACTTCCTCGCCCAGTGTTTCCAAATCTGCGGCAGTTGCGCCACCGGCGTTGACAAGGAAGTTCGGGTGTTTCGGGCTCATGATCGCCCCGCCGAGGATGGCGCCGCGCATGCCGGCCTCGTCGATCACCTTCCATGCCTTGAGGTCATGGACGTCGTCGGCCCTACCTGTAGAGGAAAAACCCGCCGGATTGCGAAAGGTGCTGCCGGCCGACCGGTCCTTGACCGGCTGCGTCGCGTCGCGCTTGGCAAGCTGCTCGTCCATGCGCGCGGCCAGCAATTCGGGGTCGGCCTGTGGCCCTTCGAACACGGCACCAGTCAAAACCCAGCCCGCCGGCAGATCGGACTGGCGGTAGGCGAAATTCAGCTCGGCCGGGGAAAGACTTACGGGCTTTCCCTCGCGCGTGACGGCGCGCGCCTCGACCAGGTGATCGGCGACGTAGCTGCCGTAGCAGCCGGCGTTCATCCGGACCGCGCCGCCGATCGATCCGGGGATCGTCCTGAGGAAGGTCAGGTCCACCCCGGCCTCGGCCGCCCGGCGCGCCACATGCGCGTCGAGCGCCGCCGCCCCGGCCGTCACGCGGGTACCCTCGACCTCGATCCCGTTGAACCCCCGCCCCAGCCGGATCACCACCGCCCGGATGCCGCCGTCCCGCACGATCAGGTTCGACCCGACCCCCATCGGGAAGAGCGGCACCTTCGGGTCAAGCGCCGCAAGGAAGTCACAAAGGTCCGCCTCGTCCGCCGGCTGGAACAGCCAGTCCGCCGGCCCGCCGACCCTGAGCCAGGTCAGGTCGGAAAGCGGCCGGTTCGGGGTCAGGGTGCCGCGGACGGCGGGAAGTGTGGTCACGGTCAAGGATGCCTCCCTCGCGAGACCCATAGGCGAGACGCCGGAAAATGGGAACTACTCGCCGACAACGAGCCGCCGCACCCGCTTCCACAGGAAGTAGACCGGCCACCGCAGTACCCAGGCCCCGGCGACCAGCGCCAGGGCCGCGTACCAGACGCCGTGCTGCCACCAGATCCAGGCAAGGAGCGGCCCGCCGATGGCCATCAGGACGTAGGCGGCGCGCCAGTGGTGGTCGCGGGTCGGGAACATGGCGATGATCTTCGCCGTGACGACCCAGAGGCAGGCGGCGGCGAAGGAGCTCATTCCGCCTCGCCCCCCTTTGCGCCCCGATCCGGGCGGTTCGGATCCAGGCCAAGCGCCTTGCGCGTCAGGTAGAACAGCGGGCGGCGGAACATCGAGGCGAAAGCGAAGAGCGCGATGCCGAGCCAGATCACTCCGTGTTGCCAGGAGATGAAGCCGATCAGGAACGGCGCGAGGATCAGAAGGACGATGCCGGGCGGGAACTGTTGGCGGTAGGGCAGACCGGCGACGATGGCCGCCGCGACCACCCAGAGCGCCC
>JBNLCA010000166.1:0-4078 GCA_050303575.1 Paracoccaceae bacterium | reverse complement strand
AGACATTGTGCCCGCGCTGGCCAAGCTCGATGGCGAGCCCCATGCCCACCGGCCCGCCGCCGGCAATCGCGACGTCGTAGGTCAAAGGCCCTGCTCGAGATAGATGTGCTTGGTCTCAAGGAAGTCGGCGAGGCCCTCGGGCCCGTGCAACCGGCCAAGGCCCGACTGGCCGTAGCCGCCGGTCTCGCCTTCCGCGAATAGGCGGGTGTGCGCGTTCAGCCAGACCGTCCCGGCGCGGATGGCGCGGGACGCCCGCATGGCGCGGTTGAGGTCGCGGGTGAAGACCGACGCGGCAAGGCCGTAGCGCGTGGCGTTCGCCTTGGCGATGGCCTCGGCCTCGTCCTCGAAGGTCTCGACCGAGACGACGGGGCCGAAAAGCTCCTCCTGCACCAGCGACGAGGTGAGGTCGTCGATGCGAAAGAGGGTAGGGGTGAGGAACGCGCCCTTCTCAAGCGGCGTGCCCTTCAGGATCAGTTCACCCTCGTCGCCGGCCTGTTCGACGATGCGAACGAGGCGCTCCTGGTTCGGCCGGTCGATCAGCGCGCCCATCGTGCTTGCAGGATCGTTGCCCGGCCCGGTGCGCGTGGCGCGGAAGGCCGCGGCGATCTTCTCCTCGAATGCTCCGGCGACCGAGGCATGGACCAGGAACCGCGCCGGGGCGACACAGATCTGGCCCGCCATGTTCAGCGCGGCATAGGTCAGTTCCTTCACGGCGAGGTCGAGGTCCGCGTCCTCGAAGATCACCGCCGGAGCCTTGCCGCCCAGTTCCAGTCCGACGCGCTTCAGCGTCGGTGCCGCGCCCGCCATGATCAGCTTGCCGGTCGCCGACGAGCCGGTGAACGAAATGACGTCGATAAGCGGCGAGGCGACCAGCGCCTTGCCGACCTCGGTGCCGTTCTCGTTGACCGAGTTGACCACGCCTTTCGGCAGCGACGGGCAGTCGGCGAGGCATTCCATGATCCGCGCATGGACCAGCGGCGTCTGCGCTGCGGGCTTCAGGACCACCGTGCAGCCGGCGGCCAGCGCCGGCCCGAGCGAGCGGACCAGGAGCGTGACAGGCGCGTTCCACGGCACGATGATCGCCGCCACACCCGCCGCCTCGCGATGGAATAGCGAGAGCTGGCCGGGCAGAACCTCTTGCATCGAGCCGCGGATGTTGCGCGCGAGGCCCGCGTAATAGCGCGCCTCGGAGATGGCGCCCATCGTCTCGCCGAGCGCCTCCTTCCTCAGCTTTCCGTTCTCGGCGACGACAAGATCCGCGATCTCGTCCCTGGCCGCCTCAAGCCGGTCGGCGAACTCGAACAGTGCCTGCGCGCGCTGGCGCGGTGCCTGCGGCCAGGTCGTCGCGAAAGCCTCGCGCGCTGCGCCCGCGGCCCGGGCGACCAGGTCGGCTGTGCCGAGATGGGCCTCGCCCACAACCGTCTCGTCGGCCGGGTTGATGCTGGGCGCCAGCGGTCCCTCGGCGAGAAAGGCGCCGTCGATGAAGTGCCTCGCGATCATGCCGGAAGGCCGAGAAGCGCGGCAGCGTTCTCCTGGTAGATCTTGCGCTGAAGCGCCGGGTCGAACGTGTCGATGATGGCGATCGTGTCGCGGATGTACATCGGTCCACCCTCGGGATCGAAGGGCGCGTCCGAGGCGAAGAGCACGCGGTCGGCGCCGAAGAATTCGATTGCGTGCTCGATGGCGCGCTTCGAGCCGAAGGACGCGGTGTCGGCGTAGAACTCCTTGAAGTAGTCAAGGTGCGGACGCTTCAGGCCCTTTCGGACCGCTGCAAGGTCCTTGTCGGTCGTGCGGGCGCCCATCTGGTCCCAGCCCGGCCCGACGCGGCCCTCGAAGAAGGGCACCATGCCGCCGGCGTGGTGGGTGATGATCTTCAGCCCCGGATGCCGGTCGAACATGCCGGAAAAGACCAGCCGCGCCATAGCCGCCGAGGTCTCGTAGGGCCAGCCGAAGGTCCACCAGATCTCGTATTCCGATTGCTTCTCGCTCAGGTAGTCGGGGAAGTTCGCGCCGCGCGCCGGGTGCATCCAGACCGCCTTGCCGGACTTGCCCATGTAGTCGAAGAAGGACTCATACTCCGGCAGGTCTAGGGGCTTGCCCGAGACGTTGGTGAAGATCTGCATGCCGACCGCGCCGAGGTCCTCGATATTGCGGCGGGCTTCCTCGACCATGGCCTGCGGGTTCGACATGGCCGCCGTGCCGATGAAGCCGGGGAAGCGGTCCGGGTATTTCTGGCAGAGCTCGGCCATGCTGTCGGACGCGACCTTGGCAAGGTCGAGCGCCTTCGCCGGGTCGGCGTATTTCTCAAAGGGCGGCGAGGCCAGCGAGAGAATCTGCTGATAATCGGGGCCGAACATGTCCATCACCTCGAACCGGCGGTCGAGGTTGGTCATCATCGGCACCGCCTCGGACCGGCGCGTGATATCGGTGGTCTGGCCGACATGCGCGATCAGCGCCTCGTGGAACGGCTTGGGCCAGATGTGGTTGAACACGTCGATCTTCTTCATGGGACTTCCTCAGGCGCTCTCGGTGATTCTGGTGCGGCTCAGCGTCGCGCTCAGCGCGCGGGCAAGGTCGCGGACGGTCTCGGTGATCTCGGGCAGCGTGCCGGGCGCCGCCACTTCGGCGGCAAGCGTCATGCACAGCGCGGCAATCGGCGTCTGGCCGGCGTCGAAGACCGGCGCCGCGACGCCGACGACACCGGGCGTCACTTCGCCGTAGGCGACGGCGACCCCGGCCCGACGGATGCGGCGGAAACTGTCCGAGATGTCCTTCGACGTGGCGCCAAGGCCGATGGCGGTCAGGTCGCTCTTGTGCTGCTCGATCATCTCGGCGGCCTGCCGGCGCGGCAGGTGCGCCAGGATCGCCCGGCTGATAGCGCCCCGCGCCAGCGCCATCGGCCGGCCGCGCGGATAGCTCGATACCGGGTCGGGCGCGCTGCAGTCCGAGGCGACGCACAAAAGCTTCTCACCGTACCAGCGGACGAGAAGCGAGGTCGACGGCCAGCGCTCGGCAAGGCTCCTGAGATAGGGCTCGCCGGCGCGGATGAGCGGGTCGGACTTCCTGAGGAGGAAGTCCATCTCGACGATGCGCGGCCCGAGCGTGTAGCCCGCCCCGGCAAGCGAGGTGATCAGCCCCGCCCCCTTCAGCGCGCGAAGGTAGCGGTAGAGCGTCGGGCGCGCGAAGCCGGTCGCCGCCATCATCTCGTCGGGCGTCCATTCCGGCCGCTCCTCGGTGAAGAGCTCGAGGACCGAAAGGATGCGCTCGGCCATGCCCGATGTCGTCATGCCGTCACCTCGCTTCTTGCGCGGAAAAGCTCGGCCGCCATCAGGAGGATGCCGCCCGCGACCCCTGCGATATCGGTATAGACCGCGCCCGGGAACATGCCGGCCGGGATCAGCGCGGAAAGGCCCGCGGCCCCGAAGAGCAGCCGCATGAGGGGCGAGAGCCGCGTCCGGAAGTACCCCGCCAGTGCCGACGAGACGAGCCAGACGCCGAACGTCGCCGTGACCGCGGCAATCACGATGTCTACCGGCTCGCCGATCATCAGGAGCGTCGGTGAATAGACGAAGAGGACCGGGATCACGAATGCCAGCCAGCCGAACTTGACCGAGGCCCAGCCCGTCGCCATCGCCGGAGCCTTGGCGATCGAAGCGGCGGCGAAGGCGGCGAGCGCGATGGGCGGCGTGATCATCGACATCATGCCGAAGTAAAGGACATAGAGATGCGCCGCGATGGGCTCGATCCCGACCTCGACCAGCGCCGGGGCAACCAGCGCGGCAAGAAGGACATAGACGCCCAGCGTCGGCAGGCCCATGCCGAGGATGATGCAGACGATGGCCGAAAGCGCCAGCAGCACCACCGCGCTGCCGCCGCCGACCTGGACCAGCGCGTAGGTCAGGTTGAAGCTGAGGCCGGTCACGTTCAGCACCGCGATGACGATGCCCGAGGCGGCCGAGATCAGGATGATCTCGACGACGTTGTGCCCGGTCTCGGCGAGCGCGCCAAAAAGGCGCCGGAGGCCCGGCCGCTCGCCTTGGTAGCCAACGGCCAGCGTCGTCGCGATCAGGACCGCGCA
>JBNLCA010000165.1:0-9889 GCA_050303575.1 Paracoccaceae bacterium | reverse complement strand
CATTGCTCTTTCCGCTTGAACTTTGCCTGCGCCGGGTTGTCAGGGAAGGGCCGAGCACCGAGATCGCCATCTGTCGAAAACGCCCGTGAGGCCGAGATACTTGTGTCGCGAGGCTTGGGACCGCATGTGACGTTACGTAATTTTTGATCAAACAATCAATAAAAAATCCAGAGAAAACAAGGTGATGTATGAAAACTCATATTCACACTTATGAAATTGGTCAAAACAACCCTGACGCGAATCGAAAATTCATGATAATTAACATTCGTTCAAGCGGCACTCGCGCTCCGGGGGATGTGATGCTCGCCACTATCAAGGGCCTTGGTTCCAGTGACATGTTTGCGATGAGATTTGCCCGTTGGGCCCTTTCGGGCCGGGTGAGCGGAATGTCTTCCGGAGCCGGGGCGCGCGACAGCGGACTGTCGCGCGCGGAAATCCAGGATCTCTTGAGCGAGGAACTGCGCCCGTTGGCCAGCCCGCGCCCGCAGCGCGCGCCGCTGCCGGCCCGCCGGTCCGAGGCGCGTCCCGAGGTTTACCGCAACCGCCCGTCGCGCCGGGTCATGACGGCAATCGTCTAACGCAGCCTGATCCCGATGGCGTCCAACGAGGCGGCGAGCCTGGTCTCGCCCGTGTCGAAGCATTCCGACTTGATCGCGTCGAACCGCTTCCTGAGCGCCTTCTTCTCCTCGCCTCGGCAGTCGTTCCAAGGGCGACCCTGAAGCCCCATCACGATGACGTAGTAGCCGATGAAATGGGGGCGGGTGCCAGCCCGGAGGAGGCGCCGGTAGGCCTCGTCGGCGCCAATCGCGCGCAGCTCCTCGGCGGACGTGATGCCGGCCTCGGCAAACGCCGCCTCGGTCGCCGGACCGAGATTCGGGATCGAGGAGACGGGTGTTGCCATGGGCCCTTTTCGCAGGGAGCCTATGGCCTCACAAGCCTCAGATGCTGGCCCAGTCCCGGAAGCGGGGCTCGGCCGGTTTCTTAGCGTCGCGCTCGATCCGGGGCGCGTCGGCCTCAAACGGCGACTGCGGCGCGCGTTGAGGTTCAGCCGCTTGCTGCGGCTGCTGAGCATTCTGAACGTCTGACATCGGTACCACTCGATTGTCCTGCCATAGGGCACGCGGTTCAGGCCGCGTGTCCCTATTACGAGCATCTAACTGTGTATATTCCGCGGTCAAGGTAGGGATTTCCTGCGCCGGGATTATTTCGGCAATATGGCGCCCAATCCACGTTTGCGGTGAAACAATGGCCGCCGGCATGTGATCTGCCGGCATGCCCAGAAAGGAAAAAGCCCCGCAGGAGCGGGGCTTTAGCCTGACTTACGCTAAGATCAGAAGGAATAGCCGACCCGGATGCCGACGCCGATTCCGTCGTTGTCGGTGAAGCTGCCGCCGACCGTTTCGGTCGTCGCGTCGCCGATCTTGATGTAGCGCACACCGCCCGTGATCTTCATCGGGCCGTTGGTGTAGGTCGCGGCGAGGCCGATGCTGGAGAAGCCGTCGACCGGCCCGAGGTTGCCCGTGGGATCGCCGTTCGAGGGCTCATAGCCGATGGTCACCGCGCCCGACCAGGTCTCGCTGAAGCGCCGGCCGATGCCGAGATTGTAGGTGATCCGGTCGGACTGGTAGCGCACGAGCGGCTGGGCCAGCGGATAGGCGACCGGATCGATGTTGAATGCGGTCCAGTCGACCCAGCGGATCGAGCCGAAGAGCAACGTGTCGGCTGCGATCCCGGTCTGGAACTCGAGGTTCAGCGACTGCGGAATCTCGGTGGTGAAGGTGCCGTTCACGACGCCGAACTCGGTCGATTCGAGGTCATGGCTGATTGCCGAGTTGTAGGTCAGCGCCACGCGCGCCGCGATCTCGGGCTTCTCCCAGGCGACACCGAGGACATAGCCGTAGGCGTAGTCGTTGTTGGTCTCGAGTGTGTAGCCACCGACCAGCGGGATGACGACAGTGCCCTTGACCTGCTCGACGCGGATACCGCCGATCAGCGAGACGTTGCTGGGGAAGCGGTATTTCACGTAGCCCGTGATCGCGGCCGAGCTCAGCTTGGCCTGCGTGCCGGCAAGCGGGTAGGGGTCGACGCCGAAGGTGCCCGGATAGTCGATCCGCGCGCCGATCGGCTGGTCGAGGGTCACGCCGATATCGAGATTGTCGCTGAGCGCCTGCTTGTAGGCAAAGGACGTCGTGAAGTAGGACGGCGCCATGTCACCGGACGGGACGGTTCCGCCACCGACCGTTCCGCTGACATCGGGGTCCGCCCATCCCATGCTGAATTCGAGGTAATTGCCTTGCTCGAACAGGAACGAGACCGACTGCGTCGACCGCTCGACCCCACCTGCCACGGCTGCACTTGAAGTAAGCGCCAGTGCGGCGCCGGTCGTCAGGACACGTCTCATATTCTCCCCCGTGTCTGAATTTTTTGTGACGCTAGTGTGCGCCCGGAGGTTGCGTCAATCAATGACGCCACGTCAGAAATGCCGATTGCGCGACTGTGTCGCTACGTCGTGACGGCGGCGCGAGAGCGGCGGGAGCCGAAGATGTTCAAAAGGTTGGCCGCGAAGATGACCGCGCCACCCAGGACGACCGAGATGAAGAAGGGCTCGCGGTAAAGGAGAACTCCGACCATGGTGATGATCGGCAGCCGCAGGAACTCCATCGGCGCGACCAGCGTGGCGGGCGCGTTTGCCAGCGCCGACGTCAGGCAGAAATGGGCGGAAAGACCGGTGAAGCCGACCGCGATGACCCAGGGCAGGATGGCGAGCGAGGGGACCGGGATGCCGCCCGGTGCACCCAGGGCCGCGCCCATCACCGTCTGGCTCGCCGTCATCCAGAAGAGCACGCACAGGACCGAGTCGTGCGCCATCAGCCTGCGGGTGTAGATCGTGTTGAAGGCGAAGCCGACCGCCGAGCCGAGCGCCGCCCAGTGGCCGATCTCGATTGCCGAGCGTCCGGGCTGGGCCACGATCAGGACGCCAGCGAAGCCCAGAAGCGCCACCCCGGCCTTGAGCGCGGTAAACCGCTCGCCCAGGAAGAAGGGCGCGAGGATCGCGACCCAGATCGGGTTGGTGAACTCAAGCGCCACAAGCTGCGCCAGCGGCAGAACCGTCAGCCCGTAGAACCACAGGTTCTGGCCGGTGAAGTGCAGGACGTTGCGCTTGACATGGAGGAGCGGCACCTCGGTCCGCACCTGCCCGAAGCCCTTGAACGCGAGGACCGCCGAGACGATCACGAAACCGATTGCCGAACGCCAGGCCATCAGTTCGAACGAGTTCATCTCGGTCTGCACGTAGCGCCCGGCCACCGCCATCAGCACGAACGAGGCGATGGCGCCGCCCATCCAGAAGGCGGCAACTAGAGGGCGGTGCAGCGGCTCGGTCATGAAAGTGGTCCGGAAAACGGACCGCCTTCATGACCCAGAGACCCGCCAGAGTAAAGATCAGCCGCGCCAGATCCAGCCGCCGCCCAGTACGCGGCTGCCGCCGGTCTCGTAGAAGACGCAGGCCTGTCCTGGCGACACGCCCTCTTCCGGTGCGATCAGTTCGACCTCGGCCTCTGTCTCGGAAAGCGGTCTCAGGATCGCCTCGCGCGGCGCCCGGGTCGAGCGGACGCGGACCGAGAGGTTCCACTCCGGCCGCGCGGCAATCGGACCGTCGCCCAGCCAGTTGACCTCGCGCACCGGGACGGTGCGGGTCGAGAGCATCTCCTTCGGGCCGACCACCACGCGGCGGGTATCGACGTCGAGCTTCACCACGTAAAGCGGCTCGTCGAGGCCGCCGATGCCCAGCCCCCGGCGCTGGCCGATCGTGTAATGGATGACGCCCGGATGGGTGCCCAGAACCCGCCCGTCGGCATGCACGATCTCGCCCGGCTCGGCAGCGCCCGGCCGCAGCTTCTCGATCACCGCGGCGTAGTTGCCGTTCGGCACGAAGCAGATGTCCTGGCTGTCGGGCTTGTCCGCGACCGGAAGGCCGTGCTTGGCGGCCAGCGCCCGCGTCTCGGCCTTCGATGCCAGGTGGCCCAGCGGAAAGCGCAGGAAGTCGAGCTGTTCCCGCGTCGTCGAGAACAGGAAATACGATTGGTCGCGCGCCGGATCGGCGGCCATGTGGAGCTCCGGCCCGGTCGCCCCCAGCTTGCGCTGGATATAGTGGCCCGTCGCCATGCAGTCGGCGTCGAGGTCCCTGGCGGTCGCCAGAAGGTCCTTGAATTTCACCCGCTCGTTGCAGCGGATGCAGGGCACCGGCGTCGCGCCAGCGAGGTAGCTTTCGGCGAACTCGTCGATCACCGCCTCGCGGAAGATGTTCTCGTAGTCCAGCACGTAATGCGGAAAGCCCATGGTCTCGGCCACCCGGCGGGCGTCGTGGATATCGAGCCCGGCGCAGCAGGCGCCTTTCTTGGCCAGCGCCGCGCCGTGGTCATAAAGCTGCAAGGTTACCCCGACGACGTCGTAACCTTCGGCCGCGAGCTCGGCTGCCACGACCGAGCTGTCCACGCCGCCCGACATGGCCACGACCACGCGGGTCTCCGAAGGCGGCTTCGGAAACCCCAGCGAGTTCAGGGGATATGCCTTGTCGAGGGCCATGGCTCTTGCGGTCCGGGAAGGGTTCGGGCGCAATATAGGAAAATCCGAACTACTCTCAAGACAAGGTTTCATCCAGCGTTAAGGCGCGGGCTTCACCCTTCAGGTCACGAACCAAGAGGGGAAAACCATGTTTCTCAAGCGCGTGAACGGTCCGCGCATGGTGACACTGCCCGACGGCAGCATCATGTCGCGGGCCGATCTGCCGCCGGTGGACACGCGGCGCTGGGTGGCAAGCCGCAAGGCCGCCGTGGTCAAGGCGATTGCCGCGGGACTGATCACCGCCGAGGAAGCCTGCGCCCGCTACACGCTCTCGGACGAGGAATTGCAAAGCTGGCAGGCGGCCATCCTGCGGCACGGCGAAAATGCCTTGAAGGCGACAGCCGTACAAAAGTACAGGCAACTCTAGGTTGAATTTAACGAAGGTGGGCTTAAAGTAACCGCTGGTTAACCATTGTAAGCCAGTGTCCGGACTGGAAGGGGCGCAAGCGGAGTAGCGATTATGAGAATTCTTCTGGTAGAGGACGATCCCGCAACCTCGAAAAGCATCGAGTTGATGCTCACGCATGCCAACCTGAACGTGTATGCGACGGATCTCGGGGAAGAAGGTATCGATCTCGCCAAGCTGTACGATTACGACCTGATCCTTCTCGATCTCGGCCTTCCCGACATGAACGGCCTTGAGGTGCTGCGCCAGCTGAGGATGAGCAAGGTCGACACGCCCATCCTGATCCTCACCGGCTCGGACGATACCGAGAACAAGATCAAGGGCTTCGGCTTCGGCGCCGACGATTACCTGACCAAGCCCTTCCACCGCGAGGAACTGGTCGCCCGCATCCACGCCATCATCCGCCGCTCGAAGGGCCACGCGCAAAGCGTCATCAAGACCGGCCAGATCGCGGTGAACCTCGACGCCAAGACGGTGGATGCGAACGGCAAGACCGTGCATCTGACGGGCAAGGAGTACCAGATGCTGGAACTCCTCTCGCTCAGGAAGGGCACGACGCTGACCAAGGAGATGTTCCTCAACCATCTCTACGGCGGCATGGACGAGCCGGAACTGAAGATCATCGACGTGTTCATCTGCAAGCTTCGCAAGAAGCTGGCGACCGCCACCGGCGGCGACAACTATATCGAGACGGTCTGGGGCCGCGGCTACGTGCTGCGCGATCCCGAACCGGTTCAGATGGACCGCAGGGTCGCCATCGGCGCCTGAGACCTCGACCCCATCCCTCCAGGAGAGGGCCCCGGCCGCATTCTTGCGCCGGGGTCTTTGCTTTTCGGGGGCCGCTTTCCGGCCCGCCGGCGCCCGCGCGGGCTGGACCTGGCCGGGCAGCGTGAATATCACTCCGGGGACGGTTCCGGGAGGCGGTGGATGGGTGCGACGAAGGACGTTCAGGATCTGACCGAGGCCGAGGCGGCGGACGAGCTCGCCCGCCTTGCCGCCGAGATCGCCCGTGCCAACGAGGCCTATCACGGCGCGGACGCCCCCGATATCTCGGACGCCGACTACGACGCGCTGAAGGCGCGCAACCTGGCGATCGAGGCGCGCTTTCCCGAGCTGAAGCGTGCCGACAGCCCCTCGGAACAGGTCGGCGCCGCGCCCTCGGGGGCCTTCGCCAAGGTCACCCATGCCGTCCGCATGCTGTCTCTGGAGAACGCCTTCGAGGAAGGCGACGTGGCCGAGTTCGACGAGCGGGTGCGCAAGTATCTCGGCCTGCCGCCCGGAACGGTCAGCTACACCGCCGAGCCGAAGATCGACGGCCTCTCGCTGTCGCTGCGCTACGAGGGCGGGCGGCTCGTCCAGGCGGCGACGCGCGGCGACGGCTCGGTCGGCGAGAACGTCACGGCGAACGCGCTGACCATTGCCGACATCCCTGCCGAGGTCGCGGGCGCGCCGGACATCCTTGAAGTGCGCGGCGAAGTCTACATGAGCCACGAGGATTTCGAGGCGCTGAATGCCCGCGCGACCGAGGCTGGCGCCAAGACCTTCGCCAACCCGAGGAACGCCGCCGCCGGCTCGCTGCGCCAACAGGACCCCGAGGTCACCAGATCCCGGCCGCTGCGCTTCTTCGCCTACGCGTGGGGCGAGCTTTCCGAACCGCTCGCCGGCACGCAGATGGAGGCGATCGACCGGCTGAAGGCGCTCGGCTTCCAGACCAACCCGCTCACCCGCCTGTGCGCGGGACCGGACGAGATGCTCGCCACCTACCGCGAGATCGAGCAGGGCCGGGCAACCCTCGGCTACGACATCGACGGCGTCGTCTACAAGGTGAACGACCTCGGTCTGCAGGCGCGGCTCGGCTTCCGCTCGACCACACCGCGCTGGGCCGTCGCACACAAGTTCCCCGCGCAGCTTGCCTGGACCTGGCTGGAAAAGATCGACATCCAGGTCGGCCGAACCGGCGCGCTCTCGCCGGTCGCGCGGCTCCATCCGGTCACGGTCGGCGGCGTCGTCGTCTCGAACGCGACGCTCCATAACGAGGATTACATCGCCGGCCGCTCGGCCTCGGGCGAGGAAATCCGCGGCGGCAAGGACATCCGCGAGGGCGACTGGGTGCAGGTCTACCGCGCCTGGGACGTGATCCCAAAGGTCGCCGACGTCGACCTGGCGAAACGGCCCGAGGGGGCGCAGCCCTACGCGTTCCCGCACCGCTGCCCGGAATGCGGCTCGGAAGCGGTGCGCGAGGAGGGCGACGCCGTCCGCCGCTGCACCGGGGGCCTCATTTGCCCGGCGCAGGCGGTTGAAAAGCTGAAACATTTCGTCTCTCGCGCCGCCTTCGACATCGAGGGGCTGGGTGCCAAGCAGATCGAGTATTTCTACGCCGACGACCAGTTGCCGATCCGAGAACCGGCGGACATCTTCACGCTGAAGGCGCGCGACGAGGCCAATGTCGGCAAGCTGAAGAACCGCGAGGGCTATGGCGAGCGCTCGGCCGGTCTTCTCTTCGCTGCCATCGACGAGAAGCGCACGATCCCGCTCCGCCGGCTGATCTTCGCGCTTGGCATCCGGCATGTCGGCGAAGGCTCGGCCAAGGACCTGTCGCGCCATTTCGGGAACTGGGCGGACCTGGAGAAGACTGTCCTGGCGGCTGTGCCTGCTGCCGCGACCTTCCGCGCGGCCGACGAGGCCGCCGCCGCCGAGCAGGCCGCCGCCGCAGAGGAGGGCCGGCGCGCCAGGACCTCGGATATCCGCGCGAAGATCTGGGCCGAGGCGGACCTGCCTTCCGGCGCGAAGGAGGCCTGGGACGAACTCGTCGGCATCGACGGGATCGGCGCGACGGTGGCCCTGTCGCTGACCGATGCCTTCGGGCAGGAGCGCGAGCGCGCCTCGATCGAGCGGCTCGTCAGCCACCTCACCGTCACGCCCGAGGCCGCGCCGCAGACGGAAGGAAGCGCCGTCGCCGGCCTGACCGTCGTCTTTACCGGCACTTTGGAAAAGATGACGCGCGCCGAGGCGAAGGCGCGGGCCGAGGCTTTGGGCGCCAAGGTCTCGGGCTCGGTCTCGGCCAAGACCGACCTTCTGGTCGCGGGGCCCGGTGCCGGGTCGAAGGCCAGGGACGCCGAAAAGCACGGCGTGAAGATCATCGACGAGGACGCCTGGCTCGCGCTCATCGGGGCGGGCTGAGTGCCGGGCCGGCCCGACATCCTCTTCCCGCTTTTCGGCGATCTCGAGGGGCTGCCGGGGGTCGGGCCGAAGACCGCGAAGCTCTTCGCCGGGCTCGATGTCGAACGACCGCGCGATCTTCTCTTCACGCTGCCCTATTCCGGGATCGACCGAAGCTTTCGGCCCTCGATCCAGGGCGCGCCGCTGCCCTCGGTGGTGACGGTCGAGGTGACGGTCGGCCGCCACGTGCCCGCGCGCACCAAGTCCGGCCCGGCGCGTGTCTTCGTCGAGGATGCCGAGACGACGTTCCAGCTTGTCTTCTTTCATGCCAAGGGCGACTGGCTGCAAAAGCAGCTTCCGACGGGCCAGCGGCGCATCGTCTCGGGCAAGGTCGAGCTTTTCGACGGCATCGCGCAGATGACCCATCCCGACCATATCCTGCGGCCCGAGGAGGCGGCCGATCTGCCGGCCTTCGAGCCGGTCTATCCGCTGACCCAGGGCGTGTCCCAGCGGCTGATGGCGAAGGCGGTTGCGGGCGCGATCGACCGGGCGCCAGAACTTGCCGACTGGATCGATCCGGCGCTCAGGGCGCGCGAGGGATGGCCCGGCTGGAAGGGCGCGGTGATGGCGGCGCATGCCCCAGCGCACGAGGCCGATCTTGCCGCGACTGCACCGGCGCGGCAGCGGCTCGCCTATGACGAGCTCTTCGCCCACCAGCTGACGCTGGCCCTTGCGCGGCGGGTCGAGCGCAAGGGGAAGGGCCGGGCCTCGGTCGGCGACGGCAGCCGCAAGGCGAAGGTGCTGGCGGCGCTGCCCTACAAGATGACCGGCGCGCAGGCGCGGGCTGTTGCCGAGATCGCCGAGGACATGGCGGCGCCGGCGCGGATGAACCGGCTGCTTCAGGGCGATGTCGGCTCGGGCAAGACGCTGGTCGCGCTCCTCGCGCTCCTGATCGCGGTCGAGGCGGGCGGGCAGGGCGTTATGATGGCGCCGACCGAGATCCTGGCGCGCCAGCATCTCGAAGGGCTCAGGCCGCTCGCCGAAAGTGCCGGGGTGGTGATCGAGATCCTGACCGGCCGCGACCGGGGCGCCGAGCGGGCGGCGAAGCTCAAGGCGCTGGCGGCCGGGAACATCCATATTCTCGTCGGCACCCATGCCGTCTTCCAGAAGGACGTCCATTTCCGCGACCTGCGGCTGGCCGTCATTGACGAGCAGCACCGGTTCGGCGTGGCGCAGCGGATGGAACTGGGCGCCAAGGGCGAGGGGGCTGACGTTCTGGTTATGACCGCGACGCCGATCCCGCGCTCGCTGGCGCTGGCGAACTATGGCGACATGGATGTTTCGATCCTGGACGAGAAGCCGCCGGGGCGGACGCCGGTGACGACGGCGCTGGTCTCGTCGGGCCGGATGGACGAGGTGATCGATCACCTGAGAAAGGCAGTGGCCGAGGGGCGGCAGGCCTACTGGGTTTGCCCGCTGGTCGACGAGAGCGAGACTGTGGACCTGACCGCCGCGACCGACCGGTTCCAGCGTTTGCGCGCGGCGCTGGGCGAGGGCGTGGTTGGCCTCGTCCACGGCCAGATGCCGCCCGCCGAGAAGGACGCCGCGATGGCGCGCTTCCAGGCGGGCGAGACCAAGGTGCTGGTGGCGACCACGGTGATCGAGGTCGGGGTGAACGTCCCCAATGCTTCGATCATGGTG
>JBNLCA010000164.1:0-6703 GCA_050303575.1 Paracoccaceae bacterium | reverse complement strand
GTCTGATCAGAGAAGAGCGGGCTGCTCAGGCCTGCGCGCTGCTGTCGCCCATTCTCGCCCAGCGGACGCCATTCCGCATGCTGGACCGCATTGGCGAGGCCGCCGGCACCGGACCGGTGCCGGTCCACTACCGCCGGCGCGAGGTGAACACCGACCGCAAGCTCGGTAACCTCCACGACTGGCTGGCGCGCCATGGTGGCGGGCATGACGCGATGCTGGTGCTGGATGCCGACAGCCTGATGACGGCGGGCGCAATCACCGCGCTTGCCGACCGGATGGCCGCCGATCCCGGCCTCGGTATCGCGCAGACCGCGCCGGGCCTGACGCCGGGCGCGACGCTCTTCGCGCGGCTGCAAAGCTTCGGCGCCGCCGCCTTCGGCGCACCGCTTGCGCGCGGGCTCAACCGCTGGACCGGCGACACCGGCAACTTCTGGGGCCACAACGCGCTCCTGCGCCTGCCCGCCTTCGCCGAGGCTGCGGTTCTGCCGCGGATCGGGCGCAAGCGGACGCTGATCCTCAGCCACGATTTCGTCGAGGCGGCGCTGATGCGGCGGGCCGGCTGGGCCGTGCGCTTCTTTCCCGAGATCGACGGCAGCACCGAAGCCGCGCCGCCGACGCTGGTCGAGTGGATCCTGCGCGACCGACGCTGGATCGCCGGAAATCTCCAGCACCTCAGGCTTCTCCGGGCGCGTGGCCTCTCACCGCTGTCGCGGCTGCATTTCCTTCTTGGCGCTGGGGCATATCTCATCTCGCCCGCCTGGCTGACGGTGGTCGCGATCTGGGCTCTGCATGGCTCGCCCGCGCCGGACTACTTTGCCGACGAAAACCCGCTCTACCCGGTCTGGCCGGTTGCTACCGCGGTCGGGCCGTTGACGGTGCTTGCCCTCACCGCCGGGCTTCTCCTGCTTCCGAAGCTTCTGGCGCTCGCCTGCGTTCTGCCGAAGGCGGACCGGTTCGGCGGCTTGCCGCGGCTGATCGCCTCGAGCCTGGCCGAGATCGCCTGCACGGCGCTTCTGGCGCCGATCCTGATGGTGCAGGTCAGCCGCGCCGCGCTGGCGGTTCTGATCGGTCGCCGCCCGGACTGGCAGGCGCCGAACCGCGAGGGGGCGGGTTGGAGCCTACCGCAGCTCCTGCGCTTCCACTGGATCGAAACGCTGGGCGGCACCGCGCTGGTCGCGGGGACGGCTGCCGGTCTGGTCAGCCCGTGGCTTCTACCGATCGGGGCAAGTCTGACCCTGTCGGCCGGCCTCTCTTGGCTGACCCAGCGCCCGGCGCCTCGCCTCTTTGCCTCGCCCGACGCGCTGGCCTCGCCCGAGGTCGCACAGGCGGCCGCGGCGTGGGAGACGTCGCTGCGGCGAGAGCCCATTTCCGCACTTGTCGCCGCGGAGTAGCTAGTCGGGCGCGATCTGGTAGAGCGTGGACAGCCGCTCGAGACCCGCACGCACGAGTTCGTGCAGCACCTTCATGTCGATGTCGGCGAGCTTGCGAATCTCGAGACAGGACTTCCCCGCCTTGTGCTTGCCGATGCGTGCGAGGATCTCGCCGAAATCGCCGTAGCCCGGCATGATGTAGACCGAGAAACCGTGAGCGCGCGGCGCGAATCCGGTGGCGAGGAAGTCGCCCTCGCGGCCCGTCGCATAGCGATAATGGTATCGCCCGTAGCCGATGATCGACGGCCCCCACATGCGCGGCACGAAACCGCTGGCCTCGCGGAAGAGCGCGTCGAGCACTAAGGCGTCGGCGCGCTTCGTCTCGGGCAGCACGGCGAAGAAATCGGCCGGATCGACGCGCGTCGCAACGGTCTTGTTCCCGGTCATGCTGTCCTCCCGGCGCCACCTTAGCCGGTAACCTGTCTGAAACGGCCGGAGCGGATAATCCGGGCGCAACCCTGGCAGGATGGCCCATGTCCTCGACCGATGTCTACCTGAGCGGCGACCAGATCGCCACCTACACGTCGCTGACAGCGGACGGGAACGGTACCGAGCGGGTGGTCACGATCATGGGCGTCGAGACCCTGGGCACCGCCGCCGACGTCTATCGCGTGCACGTCGAGCAGATCGCGGACGGCGTCACCCAGTTCACCAACGGCCAGTTCATCACCATCTACGACTCCGAAGGAAACGTGGTCCTTCAGACCACCACGATCCATCCCGATGCCGAGCAGGGGATTGCGGCGGGCGACGAACATCTCCTGCTCGAAGGCGCCAACATGGTCATCGACCTTGCCGGCCTCTCCGACCAGACGACCGTGACCTACACCTACGCCGACGAGGTGGCGGGCCCGAATGTCGGTGACAATGACGGCGAGCTCGACTTTGCCGATGCGCGCGCGGATTTTCCCTGCTTCGTCGACGGGACTTTGATCCGGACGCCTGGTGGCGACGTTCCGGTCGAGGCACTCGGTGACGGCGATCTGGTCCTGACGCTTGACCGGGGACCGCAGCCGATCTTCTGGATCCGGTCGCGGCGGCTTCGGCTCACCGACCCTTTCGATCCGCAGAAGCCGGTGACCATCGCCCCTGGAGCGCTGGGGTCGGGCGTGCCGGTCGGGCGGCTCGACCTTTCGCCGCAGCATCGGATTCTGTGGCGTGACGAGGCTGGCGAGGCTCTGGTGCCGGCCAAGGCACTGACGCATCTGCCTGGCATCCGGGTCCGCCACGGCTGCCGGCAGGTGCGCTATCATTCGATCCTGCTGGCCCGGCACGCGATCCTCATCGCGCAAGGTGCCGCTTGCGAGAGCTTCTATCCGGGACGGTGGATTCTGTCCGTTCTGCCATCGCGGCTGCGGGACGAGCTTTTCCGGCTGATGCCGCTCCTGATGTTCGGGCCGGAGGCAGGCTACGGGCCGCCGGCCCGCGAAATTCTGGGGCCGCGACGGGCGCGGGCACGATGCCGTCGCCTCGCGGCTGCCTGATCGGCCCTCAGCCCGGGTCGCGCCAGCGGTTGACGATCGGGTAGCGCCGGTCGAGCCAGAAGGCCCGGCTGGTCAGCCGGGCGCCAGGCGCGGCCTGGAAGCGCTTGTATTCCGAGATGTAGACCAGGTTCTCGACCTTCTTGACGGTGTCCCGGTCGAAGCCGCGCGCGACGAGGTCGCCGACCGACTCGTCGCGGTCCACCAGTGCCTCAAGGATCTGGTCCAGCACCTCGTAGGGCGGAAGGCTGTCCTCGTCCTTCTGGTCGGCGCGGAGCTCGGCCGAGGGCGGCTTGTCGATGATACGCTGGGGGATGACCTCGCCTTCCGGCGCCGCCATCCAGGGCCGGTGGTTGGCGTTACGCCAGCGGCAGGTCTGAAAGACCCGCATCTTGTAGAGATCCTTGATCGGGTTGTAGCCGCCCGCCATGTCGCCGTAGATCGTGGCGTATCCGACCGCGACTTCGGACTTGTTGCCGGTGGTCAGCAGCATCTCGCCAAACTTGTTCGAGAGCGCCATCAGCATCAGCCCGCGCAGGCGTGACTGGATGTTCTCCTCGGTAACGCCGGGATCGGTGCCCTGGAAGAGCGGTGCAAGGGCCTCGGTCACCGCCGCGCGTGGGCCCGAGATCGGGACGGTGTCGTGCCGGATGCCGAGGCGATTGGCGATGTCGGCGGCGTCTTCCAGCGAATGGGCCGAAGTATATTCCGATGGCAGCATGACGCCGCGGACGTTCTGCGGTCCCAGCGCGTCGGCGGCAATGGTCGCCACAAGCGCCGAATCGATCCCGCCCGAGAGACCGAGAAGCACCTTCTTGAAGCCGGTCTTGCCCATGTAGTCGCGCAAGGACTCGACCATTGTGCGGTAGTCCTGCTCCCACTCGTCGGGATGATGCACCTTCTCGCCCTGGGCGATGCGCCAGCCGTCGTCGGTTTCCTCAAGATCGACATGGGCGATGGCCTCGTCGAAGACCGGCATCTGGAAGGCGAGCCGGCCGCCGGGATTGAGCCCGAACGAGCCGCCGTCGAAGACCTGGTCGTCCTGTCCGCCGCACATGTTCAGATAGATCAGGGGCAGGCCGGTCTCGACCACGCGGCTGACCATCAGGTTCATCCGCACGTCGAACTTGCCCCGGTGATAGGGCGAGCCGTTCGGCACCAGCAGGAACTCGGCGCCGCTTTCGGCCTGGGTCTCGGCGACGTCCGGGTACCAGCTGTCCTCGCAGATCGGGGTGCCGATGCGGATCGGGCCGAGCCGGTAGGGTCCGTGGATCTCGGACGAGGCGAAGACGCGCACCTCGTCGAAGACATCGCCGTTCGGAAGGTGGTGCTTGAGGATGCGCGCCACCGCCTCGCCGCCCCTGAAGACGTGATATCCGTTGTAGAGCCGCACTCCCTCGCGCCAAGGCGCGCCGATGGCGAGCGCCGGCCCGTCCGAACAAGCTTCCGCGAGGTCAGCCAGATGCCTTGCGGCGTCTGCCTGGAAGGCCGGGCGCAGAACCAGGTCCTGTGTCTGGTAGCCGGTGAGGAACATCTCGGGCAGCGCCACGAGGTCGGCGCCGGCTGCCTTGCCGGCTTCCCATGCCTCTCGCGCCCTTGCGGCATTGGCCGCAAACGCCCCCATCACCGGGTTGAGCTGTGCAAGCGTCAGGCGAAATCTGGCGGTCATCTGGTCCGGTCCCTCTCCGGCGCTACTTACCAGATCGGCCGGGGATGGAAAGCGGGGGGCGGTGGCGAAAACCGTTGCCCCTTCACCGGGGCGAGGCTAACCTCGCCCGCAAAAGTAACGGTAAAGGGTCCTGAAGGGGGGCAATTCACGTGCGTGAAGTACGGACAACCGCGCTGGCCGGCACGGCTTTGGCCCTTGCCCTTTCGGCGGGCACGGCCGCGGCGCAGACCGGCGACGTGGTCGTCAAGCAGTATGAAAACGGCGGAGTCTACGAAGGCACGGTGAAGGACGGGGTCCAGCACGGCCGCGGCACCTACCGGCTTCCCAACGGCTACGAATATACCGGTGACTGGATCGACGGCGAGATCCGCGGCCAGGGCACGGCGCGCTTTCCGAACGGGTCCGTCTACGAGGGCGAGTTCGCCCGCGGCAAGCCCGAGGGCTTTGGCAAGATCACTTTCGCCGACGGTTCGACCTACGAGGGCAACTGGGTCGATGGACGGATCGAGGGCACCGGGCGCACCACATACGCCAACGGCGTGATCTACGAGGGCAGCTTCACCAACGCCGTGCAGAACGGCGAAGGCGTCATGACGAGCCCGAACGGCTATCGCTACGAAGGCGCCTGGGTGATGGGCGAAAAGCAGGGCAAGGCCCGCATCACCTATCCCGACGGCTCGCTCTACGAAGGCGACGTTCTGGCGGGCGAACATGCCGGACAGGGCACACTGCGGCGGCCCGACGGCCTCGTCTATCAGGGCGCGTGGGAAAGCGGCCAGATCAATGGCGAAGGCAAGCTCACCTACGCCAACGGCGACGTTTACGAGGGCACCTTCGCCGGAGGCCTGCGCCAGGGCCAGGGCAAGATCACCTATGCCAACGGCGACATCTACGAGGGCGCCTTCGAGAACGATAAGCGGCACGGTCAGGGCACGTTCAGGGCGACCGACGGCTACGTCTACGAAGGCAGCTGGGTCGAGGGCCAGATTTCCGGCGAGGGCAAGCAGACCTTCGAGAACGGCGCGGTCTACGAAGGCACGCTCCGCGACGGCAAGGCCGAAGGTACGGGCACCATCACCTTCGCCGACGGCTCGTCCTACGAGGGAGAATGGGCGGGCGGCGAGTTCGAGGGCCAGGGCACGGCGACCTATGCCGACGGCAAGGTCTACGAGGGTCAGTTCGTTGCCGGCAAGTACGAGGGCCAGGGCACGATGACCTATGCCGATGGCACCAAGTACGAGGGCGAGTGGAAGGCCGGCCTTCCTGATGGCCAGGGCACCCAGACCTTCGCCACGGGCGCGGTCTATACCGGCGGCTTCGCAGAAGGGACCCGCGAGGGCGAGGGCGAGCTGACGATGGCGGACGGGTTCAAGTATTCCGGCACCTGGAAGGGCGGCGAGATGGACGGCCAGGGCACCGCCACCTACGCGAACGGCGACGTCTATGAAGGCACCTTCGTTGCCGGCAAGCGCGAGGGCGAGGGCACGATGACCTACGCCTCGGGCGAGGTCGTCACCGGCATGTGGGCCGGCGGAACGCTGGTCCAGGCAAACTGACCGGACCCCACGCGCGCCAGGCCCTCGCGCGGCGGCTCGCTTTCGGGTCCCTTCACGTCGCGCGCCAGACCCAGCGCCTCCATCACGCGGATGAGCACGCGGCCGGGATCGCTCTGTCCCGGCTCGACACCGAGCTGCGCGGAATGCGGAAACGCATGGTGGTTTCCGTGCCAGTTCTCGCCGAAGGTCAGCAGGCCAAGGCCCGGCAGGTTGTAGCCCTGCACCGGTAGCCCCTCGATCCGCCAGCCCTGCGCACCGGTGCGGTGGGCGAAATGGCCGACCATCCAGTGCCCCGTCAGCGAAACGAAGATCCTGAGCGAGACGCCCCAGAGCACCCAGCCCCAGCCGCCCAGCACCCAGAGGACCAGGGCGAGGGGAAGTTGCTGCAGCATCCAGGTCCGCTCGACGAACCGGTAGAACCGGTCCTGCGCGACGCGCGGTTCGATCTCGAACCTTGGCGGATGCGCAAGGCGATATTCGCAGTGAAGCTGCCACCAGGCATCGCGCCAGAACCCTGCACCGTGCGAGGGATGCGGCGGACAGACACTCTGGCGCTGGTGCCAGTCG
>JBNLCA010000163.1:0-8432 GCA_050303575.1 Paracoccaceae bacterium | reverse complement strand
CCTACAAGGGCAGCGAGCGGAACGGCATCCGGACGCAGGACTGGGCCGAATACGGCGAGAGCATCATTATCGACGCAAACGCGCCCTGATGCGCGGTTCGGGATCGCGCCGCGCCGCCTTCGGCGGGCGTGGCCGATCCCGACCGGACATGGGGCTGTCTGCCCCTCCTGGGCCTGTGGCCCAATTCACGCCCTACGAATACTTGAGAACTGATAGAGAAGCGGCCGGCGTCCCTGAGAACCCGGCCGCCGTCGCGTGTCGTACGGTCATCGGCCTTCGGGCCTAGATATCAACGTGATCCCGGCTTCGGCCGGGTCAAGAAATCGTCGCACTCTTTTGGTCTCAAATATTCTCGGGGGGAGGCGCCGCATGGCGCCCGGGGGGCAGACAGCCCCCCGCCGCCGATCGGGCTCAGAAGCCCGCCTTGATCTTCTCGAACTCCTCGAGCATCCGGTCGCGCAGCGTGTTGTCCATCGGCACCTGCGCCAGCACCGGCACCTCGACGGGCCCGAGGCCGACCGAGTTCACGAGGTCCTGGTCGATCCCGGCCACCGCCTCGGTGTTGGAATGGCCGTAACCCCAGTTCTCGACGATGTAGTTGGCCGTGCGCGGGTCAAGCCAGGCGTTGATGAAATCGTAGGCCTTGTCCTCGGAGCCGGGGCCGTTCTTGAGGTTGACGTAGCCGCAGAACCAGGTCGACGAGCCTTCCTGGGCCTCGCGCTGGAAGGCGATCGGATGACCTTCGGCCTGCATCGTCGTCGGCGTCTCGTTCCAGGACCAGGCGATCACCACCTCGCCGGTCGCCATCAGTTGCGCCAGTTCCGCGCCGTCGGCCCAGTAGGCCCGGACGTTCTGGTGCGCCTGGCGCAGCCAGTCTCCGGCGGCCTGGAACTGATCCTCGGTCACCGTGGTCCAGTCGCTGACCCCGGTTGCCAGGTAGGCGAGCGCCCAGACGTCGTCATTGTTGTCGGGAAGCGAGATGCGGCCGGCATATTTCGGATCGACGAAGATCTGCAGCGAGGCCACGTCCTCGGCCGGCACTTCCTCGCTATTGTAGGCGATGGCGGTCGCGCCCCATTCGGCCGGGATGTACCAGGTGCCGCCGTCGTCCTTGAGGATCGACGAGGCGAGGAACGCCGGGTTGATCACGTCGTAGTTCTCGATGCGCGAGACGTCCCAGGGCTCGATCAGGTCCGCGTCGCGGAACTTCGACACCATCTGCGAGCAGGGGTGCGAGACGTCCGCGCGGAAGCCGGACGAGAGCTTCTGGAAGGCGTCGTCGTCGTCGCCATAGAAGGCGAAGGTCGGATTGTCGCCGTAGGTATCGATATAGGCCTGGAAGAAGCCGGGATCCTCGTAGCCGGACCAGTCGAAGACGGTGAAGTCCGGGTCGGCGGCGAAGGCGGGCAGCGCGACGAGCGCAGTGCCGAAGGCAAGCAGTCTCTTCATGATGTCATCCCCGTTGGTTCTTTTCCTTGGGTGAAAGCCTAGGCTCCGGACCGTCATGTCTCAAGGTATTCGTCGCGGCAGGGCGGCACTTCCGTCAGGCTGGCGAAAAACCGCGGTCCTGCCGGAGACTTGCGGCTTGTCATGAAACTGTTACGCAGCTGTCACAAAAGCATTGCGGGCCCCCGGTACCCCGGCGCCGAGGCCGCTTTTCGAGCGACCCTGCTGCAACCAACAGGAGCCACCATGCGCAAACTCCTCCTTTCCGTCCCGGCCGTGCTGCTCGCCGCCGGCGCGGCCCAGGCCCGCGACCAGATCCAGATCGCCGGATCGTCGACCGTCCTGCCCTACGCCACCATCGTCGCCGAAGCGTTCGGCGAAAACTTCGATTTTCCGACCCCGGTGGTCGAATCGGGCGGCTCGTCGGCCGGCCTGAAGCGCTTCTGCGAGGGCGTGGGCGAGAACACGATCGACATCGCGAACGCCTCGCGCAAGATCAAGGACAGCGAGATCGAGACCTGCGCCGCCAACGGCGTGACCGATATCGTCGAGGTCCAGATCGGCTATGACGGCATCGTCTTCGCGTCGGACATCGACGGCGCCTCTTTCGAGTTCACCCCCGAGCAGTGGTACAAGGCGCTCGCCGCCGAGGTCGTGGTCGACGGCAACGTCGTTGCGAACCCCTACACCATGTGGTCGGAAGTCGATCCTTCGCTCCCCGAGCAGGAGATCCAGGCCTTCGTTCCGGGCACCAAGCACGGCACCCGTGAAGTGTTCGAGGAAAAGGTGATCCTGGCCGGATGCGAAGCTTCGGGCGCGATGGAGGCCCTGGTCGCCGCCAAAGGTGACGAGGATGCGGCGGAAGAAGCCTGCATGGCGCTGCGTACCGACGGCCGCTCGGTCGACATCGACGGCGACTACACCGAGACGCTCGCCCGCATCGACGCCAACAAGAACGGCATCGGCGTCTTCGGTCTGGCGTTCTACGAGAACAACACCGACAAGCTGCGCGTCGCGACCATGTCGGGCGTGACGCCCTCGACCGAGACCATCGCCTCGGGCGACTACCCGGTCTCGCGGCCGCTCTTCTTCTACATCAAGAAGGCGCATATCAGCGTGATCCCGGGCCTGCAGGAATATGCCGACTTCTTCGTCTCGGACGAGATCGCCGGCCCGGACGGCCCGCTTTCGGCCTACGGCCTCGTCTCGGACCCGGCTCTGGCCGAGACCCAGTCGAAGGTCATGGAAGCCGAATCCATGTAAGCCCCTTCGGGCCGGCCCTACGGGGCCGGTCCACCCCCTGCCGCCCTTTCGCATCCGGACGCTGTAATGCCCGTTCTGTGGATCATCCTCATCGCCCTTGCGCTCGCCGTCGTCGGGTTCGTCATCGGCCGGGCGCGTTCGCTGGCCAAGGCGGGCGGTGACATCCGCAAGCTTCATTCCCTGCCGAACTACTACGGCTGGAACGCCGTGCTCTTCACCCTGGTCCCGTCGCTCCTCGTGCTCGGCGCTTGGCTGCTGATCGCGCCCGCGCTGATCGAGGGGCGGGTGGCCGGCATGATCCCCGAGCGCCTCGCCGCCGACACCAACGCGCGCAGCCTCGTCATGGCCGACGTGCGCCGGGTGGCGGAGGGTCTGACCACGGCCGTAGGCCGCGGCCTCATGACGCGCGAGGAAGCGCGCGACATCCGCTCGGAATCTACCGACGTCCGCGCGCGGCTGGCCGAGGTCGGCGTCGCCGTGGGCGAGAATGTCGGCCCCGAGGTCTTGGCCGCGGCCAAACGCTACCGCGCGCTCGCAGCCACGTCTGCCAACGCCCGTTCCGTTGTCGTCCTGGCGCTGGCCGCGCTCGGCTTCTTCTACGCCGTCTCGCGCATTACGCCGGAGTACCGCGCGCGCAACATCGTCGAGCGCAGCATCCTGGCACTGCTGATCCTGTGCGCGCTGATCGCCATCCTGACCACCATCGGCATCATCCTGTCGATGCTGTTCGAGACGCAGAACTTCTTCCGGCAATACGACTGGAAGGAATTCTTCTTCTCGACGACCTGGTCGCCCAACTTCCGCGGCAACTCGCAGCTCGGGATCATCCCGCTCCTGTGGGGCACGCTCTACATCTCGTTCGTGGCGCTTCTGGTCGCGGTGCCGATCGGCCTCTTTGCGGCGATCTACATGTCGGAATATGCCGGGCCGAAGTTCCGCGCCTTCGCCAAGCCCGCGATCGAGATCCTGGCTGGCATCCCCACAATCGTCTACGGCCTTTTCGCGCTGATCACCGTCGGGCCGTTCCTGCGCGACTATTTCGCTCAGCCGATGGGGCTGGGCGAGTCGTCCTCGTCGGTGATGACGGCGGGCGTGGTCATGGGGATCATGCTGATCCCGTTCGTTTCGTCCCTCAGTGACGACATCATCAACGCCGTGCCGCAAGCCATGCGCGACGGCTCCTTGGGCCTCGGTGCGACGCCGTCCGAGACGATCCGCCAGGTCGTGCTGCCCGCCGCGCTTCCCGGGATCGTCGGCGCCGTGCTTCTGGCCGCCAGCCGCGCCATCGGCGAGACGATGATCGTGGTGCTGGGGGCAGGGGCCGCGGCCCGGCTCGACCTCAACCCGTTCGAGGCGATGACGACCGTGACGGTGAAGATCGTCAGCCAGCTGACCGGCGACACCGATTTCGCCTCGCCCGAAACGCTGGTCGCCTTCGCGCTCGGCCTCACCCTTTTCGTCATGACCCTGGGGCTGAACGTCTTCGCCCTTTGGATCGTGCGCCGCTACCGGGAGCAGTACGAATGACCGACGCGACAGTCACCACGCGCGGCTCGCTCCTCGCGCCCGACGCGCGGACGAAGAAGCGCAACGCGGCCGAGGCGCGGTTCCGGCTCTACGGCCTCTTTGCCGTATGCCTTGGCATCGCCGCGCTGATCATGCTGATGATCTCGATCCTGTCGAACGGCATGTCGGCCTTCCAGCAGACCTTCGTCGTCCTTCAGGTCGAACTGCCGGCCGACAAGCTCGACAAGACCGGCAACCGCGATCCGGCCGAGATGGCGAAGGTCTCGACCTTTGGCTACGCGCCGCTGATCGAGGCGGCGGTGGCGCACACGATGGCGCAGGACGGGATCGAGATCGACGGGCTCTCGGCCAAGGACGCGGGTGAGATCATCTCGAAGGAAGCGCCGGCGCAACTCAGGAACTATGTCCTCGCCAATCCCGAACTCATCGGACAGACGATCACCTACGAGTTCCTCGCCGCCGGCCGGATCGATGGCTTCATGAAGGGTCGCGTGTCGCTGGACAGCGCCGAGCGGGACAGCAACGTCAGCCCCGCGCAGCTTATGCTGGCGCAGGCGCTTCTGGAGAACGGCGCGCTGGAGAAGCGCTTCAACTGGGGCTTCGTGACGCTGCCCGATGCGTCCGACCAGCGGCCCGAAGCTGCCGGGCTCGGCGTCGCCATCCTCGGCTCGCTCTACATGATGCTTGTTGTCCTGGCGCTGGCCCTGCCGATCGGCGTCGCGGCCTCGGTCTACCTGGAAGAGTTCGCGCCCAAGAACCGTTGGACCGACCTCATCGAGGTGAACATCTCGAACCTCGCTGCGGTTCCCTCGATCGTGTACGGTATCCTCGGCCTTGCCGCCTTCATCAACTTCGCCGGCCTGCCGCAATCGGCGCCCATCGTCGGCGGTCTCGTCCTGACGCTGATGACGTTGCCGCGCATCATCATCCCGGCCCGCGCCGCGCTGAAGGCTGTGCCGCCCTCGATCCGCGACGCCGCACTCGGCGTCGGCGCCTCGCGGATGCAGACCGTGTTCCACCATGTCCTGCCGCTTGCCGCGCCGGGCATCCTGACCGGCCTCATCATCGGTATCGGCCAGGCGCTCGGCGAGACCGCGCCGCTTCTGCTCATCGGCATGGTCGCCTTCGTGCGCGACTATCCCGCCGCACCGCCCGAGGGCCTGTTCGATCCCGCCTCGGCGCTGCCGGTGCAGATCTACAACTGGACCCAGCGTGCTGACCCGGCCTTTGTCGAGCGTGCCTCGGGCGCCATCATTGTGCTTCTGGTGCTGCTCGTCTGTACCAACGCACTGGCAATTTTCCTGCGCCGCCGTTTCGAACGTCGGTGGTAAGAGGGTAGGATATGGAAGACCTGAGCCTTTCGGAGAGACTGGTGACCGACGACGTGATCAAGTTCGCCTGCAAGGGTGTCGACGTCTATTACGGCGACAACCACGCCATCAAGGACGTGTCGGTCGACATCCTCGACAAGACGGTGACCGCCTTCATCGGACCGTCGGGCTGCGGCAAGTCGACGTTCCTGCGCTGCCTGAACCGGATGAACGACACGATCGACATCTGCCGGGTGACAGGTGACCTGCGGCTCGACGGCGAGGACATCAACGACCCAAAGGTCGATCCGGTGCAGCTGCGCGCCAAGGTCGGCATGGTGTTCCAGAAGCCGAACCCGTTCCCGAAGTCGATCTACGACAACGTGGCCTACGGGCCGAAGATCCACGGGCTTGCACGCTCGCGGGCCGAGCTTGACGAGATCGTCGAGAACTCGCTGAAGAAGGCCGCGCTTTGGGGCGAGGTCAAGGATCGCCTGACCGCCCCCGGCACGGGCCTCTCCGGCGGCCAGCAGCAGCGCCTTTGCATCGCGCGGGCCGTCGCCACCTCGCCCGAGGTCCTGCTGATGGACGAACCCTGCTCGGCGCTCGACCCGATCGCCACGGCGCAGGTCGAGGAACTGATCGACGAGCTTCGGACCAACTTTTCCGTCGTCATCGTGACGCACTCGATGCAGCAGGCCGCCCGCGTCAGCCAGAAGACCGCATTCTTCCACCTCGGCAACCTGGTCGAACACGGCGACACCGCGCAGATATTCACCAACCCGCACGATCCCCGGACGGAAAGCTACATCTCGGGACGGATCGGGTGATGGAGGGAAAATTGCCCAACGAGCAGCATATCCTTTCCGCCTTCGATCGCGATCTCGAGACGATCCAGGCGCTGATCATGAAGATGGGCGGCCTTGTCGAGGCGGCCATCCTCGAAGGCGCGCAGGCGCTCGAGACGCTCGATGTCGAGCTGGCCGAGACGGTGCGGACCAAGGACATCGTTATCGACGAGCTGGAAGAGCGGATCAACACCGAGGCGGCGCGGCTCATCGCGCTGCGCTCGCCCGCCGCGACCGATCTTCGGACGGTGCTGTCGGTGATGAAGATCTCGGGCAACCTCGAACGGATCGGCGACTATGCCAAGAACATGGGCAAGCGCGTGCCGACGCTGGTCGAGTCGGTTCCGGTCGAGGGTTCCAAGTCCGCCGTCCGCCGCATGGCGCGCGCGGTCGAGGCGATGCTGAAAGACGCGCTCGACGCCTATATCCAGCGCGATGCCGAGATGGCCGAGGACGTGCGCCAGCGCGACCACGAGGTCGACCAGATGTACAACGCGCTCTTCCGCGAGCTGCTGACCCACATGCTGGAAGACCCGCGCCAGATCACCGCCTGCATGCACCTGCATTTCATCGCCAAGAACGTCGAGCGGATGGGTGACCACGTCACCTCGATCGCCGAGCAGGTGATCTACCTCGTCCGGGGCGCGCTGCCCGAAGAGAGCCGGCCCAAGGGCGACGAGACGTCCTATGTCCGGCCCGGTGACACGGAGCACGACGAATAATGTCGGATCGTCATCCCACGGTGCTGGTCGTCGAGGACGAGCCTGCACAGCGCGAGGTTCTCGCCTACAACCTCGAGGCCGAGGGCTTCAACGTCGCCAAGGCGGCGAACGGGGAAGAGGCGCTGATGATGGTCGACGAGGTGCCGCCCGATGTCATCGTGCTCGACTGGATGCTGCCGAACGTCTCGGGGATCGAGGTCTGCCGGCGGCTGAAGACCCGGCCCGAGACGCGCGCGCTGCCGATCATCATGCTTTCGGCGCGGTCCGAGGAAGTGGACCGGGTGAGGGGCCTCGAGACCGGCGCCGACGACTATGTCGTGAAACCCTATTCCATCGTCGAGCTGATGGCCCGCGTGCGCGCCCAGCTGCGCCGTACCCGGCCGGCCTCGATGGGCGAGATCCTCGAATACGAGGATATCCGGCTCGACGCCGAGACCCATCGCGTCTCGCGCTCGGGCGACGAGATCAAGCTCGGTCCGACCGAGTTTCGCCTGCTCTCGACCTTCATGGAAAAACCCGGCCGGGTCTGGAGCCGCGAACAGCTTCTCGATCGTGTCTGGGGCCGCGACATCTATGTCGATACCCGCACCGTCGATGTCCATGTCGGCCGTCTGAGGAAGGCGCTTCGCCAGCACGGCGGCGGCGATCCTGTCCGCACCGTGCGCGGCGCGGGCTACGCACTGGGGTGATCTTCCTATCCAAGACGTCCGACACGAAGGAAGCACCTCCTGGAAGACCACCGTGTTCAAGACAAGCCAATCTTCGGGCGGGCAGATCGCGCGTTCGATACGCTGTTCATTTTCTCGATAACACCGGCGACGTTGTTGCCTGACCCGGCGGGCGTGTTTTTGCAGCGCCTGAACGGGGCTTCGGCCATCGGCGATGCTCCCGACCGCCGGCTGCGACTCGATCTGCCGGACCAGAGGTTCGAGGGGCGTGCTCTCGGCCCGGAAGAAGCCGATGCGCTCTTGCTGTTGTGGAACCATCCTGACGGCGAACATCAGACGCGTTGCCACATTCCACGTCACGGGCTTGCCACCTTGACGAGCGGCCAGTTCGACTGGTTTGCGTCGGTGTGTTTCGAGTGCTCGAACGCGTATTTCGGCGGCGAAGCCGCGACGGTCAGTCACAGAATCCTGCCCGAAGCCAGATCCGCAGACGGGACATTCGGGCGGCTGGACGGGCTCTTCGCGGCGCTTCTCGGATGATGGCGTTCCGGGTCTCGGAAATCCGGAGACCAAGGACAAACCGCAACCCTAAAGGTTCATCTTCATCTCGTGCCACTCGATCCCGCCGTGGGTCGAGCTGGACGGCTT
>JBNLCA010000162.1:0-5068 GCA_050303575.1 Paracoccaceae bacterium | reverse complement strand
GATAGCTAAATCCGGTTCAGGCGAAGCGCCTGAGCCGGGAGGCTGAGATGAGCCATTCCATCGCCGAGATCGCCGCCGCCCTGGGCGCGCGGGCCGAGGGAGATACCGGCCTGACGGTCAGCCGCGCGGCCGAGCCGCGCTCGGCCGGACCGGATGCGCTGGCGCTGGCGATGGACCCCAAGTATGCGGGCGGCATCAAGGAGGGCGCGGCGCGGGCAGCTCTCCTATGGGACGGCGCCGACTGGAAGGCGCTCGGGCTTCAGGCGGCGATCTTCGTCACGCGGCCGCGGCTGGCGATGGCTGGCCTGACCCGCGCCTTCGATCCCGGTCCGGAGATCGCGCCTGGAACTCATCCGACCGCGATCATCGATCCCTCCGCCACCGTGGGGCCAGGCGCCGCGATCGGGCCCTATGTGGTGATCGGACCGCATGCCGACATCGGCCAAAACGCCCGGATCGCTGCCCATGCTTCCATCGGGCGCGGCACGCATATCGGGCCGGACGCGCTGATCCACCCCGGCGTCCGGATCGGCGCCGGTGTCCGCATCGGCGCCCGTTTCATCGCCCAGCCGGGCGCGGTCATCGGCTCGGACGGCTTTTCCTTCGTCACCGAGGAGAAGGCCGGCGTCGAGGAGATCCGCGAAACGCTGGGCCAGCGCGACGAGATCAGGAAGCAGAGCTGGATCCGCATCCATTCGCTGGGCGGGGTCGAGATCGGCGACGATGTCGAAGTCGGCGCCAACTGTGCCGTCGACCAGGGCACCATTCGCGCCACCCGGATCGGGCGGGGCACGAAGCTCGATAACCTGGTCCACATGGGGCATAATGTCGAGGTGGGAGAGGATTGCCTGCTCTGCGGCCAGGTCGGCATCGCCGGCTCGGCGCGGATCGGCAACCGCGTGGTCATGGGCGGCCAGTGCGGGGTTTCGGACAACATCTTCGTGGGCGACGATGTGATCGCCGGCGGGGCCACCAAGATGTTCACCAACGTGCCCGCCGGCCGGGTCATTCTGGGCTCGCCCGCGGTCAAGATGGAGACGCATGTCGAGATGCAAAAGGCACTCAGGCGCCTGCCGCGTCTCGCCGCTGCCGTATCGGCGTTACAAAAAGCGGTTTCAAAGGGCACATCGGGTGACTAAATCTTCCCGGTAGGGCGTGGGAGAACGCAAGATGGCTGAAACAGTACAGCAGAAGGTGATCCGGATCATCGCCGAGCAGGCGGTGCTGGACACATCGGACGTCAAGATGACCTCGACGCTCGAGGATCTGGGCATCGACAGCCTGGGCCTTGTCGAGTCGATCTTCGCCATCGAGGAGGCCTTCGACATCCAGGTGCCGTTCAACGCGAACAACCCGACGGAGAGCGAGTTCGACATCTCGTCGGTTGCGGCGATCGTCAAGGCGGTGGAAGGGCTGGTCGCGCTTCAGCACGCATGAGGCGCGTCGTCATCACAGGGGCGGGCACGATCAACGCGCTCGGCCAGAACGTGCCCGAGACCTACGCGGCGTTTCGCGAAGGGCGCTGCGGGATCACCGATCTCGATTTCAAGGACGTCGAGCGGCTTTCGATCCGCATCGGCGGACAGGTCCATCGCTGGGACCCCGAAGCGCACTTCAACCGCCAGCAGATCGCGCTTTACGACAAGTTCACCCAGTTCACGATCCTTGCCGCGCGGCAGGCGATCGCCCAGTCGGGGCTGGATTTCAACGGACGGCTCTCGTTGCAGTCCGGCGTCGTCCTCGGGACCGCCGGGGGCGGGGTCAACACCTGGGACGAGAATTACCGCACCGTCTATGAAGAGGGGAAGAACCGGGTCCACCCGTTCGTCATCCCGAAACTGATGAACAACGCGGCGGCAAGCCATGTCTCGATGGAGTGGAACTTGAAAGGGCCGAGCTTCACCGTTGCCACGGCCTGCGCCAGTTCCAACCACGCGATGGGCCAGGCGTTCTGGCTGGTCCGGTCCGGCGCGGCGCAGGTGATGGTGACCGGCGGATCGGAATCGATGCTTTGCTTCGGCGGCGTGAAGGCGTGGGAGGGACTGCGCGTCATGTCCAAGGACGCCTGCCGCCCGTTCAGCGCCAACCGCAACGGAATGGTGCAGGGCGAGGGCGCTGCGGTCTTCGTCTTCGAGGATTACGAGGGTGCCAAGCGCCGCGGCGCCGACATCCTGGCCGAGGTGGTGGGCTTCGCCATGACCTCGGATGCGGGCGATATCGTCATGCCCTCGATCCAGGGCGCCGAGCGGGCGATGACCGGGGCGCTGACCGACGCGCGTCTGAACCCCGAGGATATCGGCTACATCAACGCCCACGGCACCGGCACGGCGGCGAACGACAAGACCGAGTGCGCGGCGGTGGCCCATGCCTTCGGACACCACGCCGACCGGCTTATGATCTCGTCGACCAAGTCGATGCACGGGCACCTGATCGGCGGCACCGGCGCGGTCGAGCTTCTGGCCTGCATCATGGCGCTGCGCGAGGGCGTCATCGCGCCCACGATCGGCTACGAGGAGCCCGATCCGGAATGCGCGCTGGACGTCGTGCCGAACGAGGCGCGCGAGGCGAAGGTCGAGGCGGTTCTGTCGAATGCCTTCGCCTTCGGGGGCCTCAATGCGGTGATCGCGCTCCGCCGGGTCTGACGGAGCGCGTTTCTTTCAGAAGATCAGTTGCCGCCTTCGGCCGGGGCGTCGCCACCCTCGGCGGGCGCATCTGCGGGCGGGGTCGCCGCCGCCTCGGCCGCGATTTCCTTCATCATCGTGTCGAGCGCCGTGTAGCCCGCCGTGAAGCCCTTCAGCGACACCGTCAGCGTGATCCGGCGGTCGGGCGCCAGAACCGGGATGATGCTCACGGTGGCCGAGTTGCCGGCCTTGAAGCGGTTGATGTCCTCGAGCCCGTATCCGACCCGCGCGAAGCATCCGATCTCGGTGCAGAAGGTGAAGGGATAGCGGCGCGCCTCGCTGCCGTCGACCGAAAGACGCACGCCTTCAGGCAGCAGCGTCTCCAGGGGCGCGATGATCGTGCCACCCGCCACCGCGTCGCCCTGCGGCGGCAGAAGCGGGAAGATCGCGAATTCCGAGACCGGGTTGCCGTCGCTGTCCTTCAGAAGCTGGTAGAGCTGGCACGGGTCATGCTCGCCGTTGGTCTTGACGCAGCGCAGCTGCCAGTCGTCGAACTGTTCCTTGACGTAGGGCTGGCCGACATCGGTCGACCCCTCCACCGGCTCGCCCATCGAAAGGCCGGCCGACGTGGTGGTCCCGGCCTCGCCCTCGGGCTGGTCGGCAGCGGGCGCGTCGGTTGCCGGCGCCGTCGTATCCTGCGCGAGGGTCGGGGCCGCAGCGAGAAGCGCGGCGAAACCGAGGGCGATGGCGGAAGCGGTGCTTTTCATTCTTCTGGTTTCCGTTCGTTGCCTGAAGTTCTGGGCCTGATGTTCCGGCCCGAGTCCGGCGGCTGATTACCATGCGCCCGGGGGAGTGTCAGGCCCGGATTGCCAGACCCGCGCGAAGGGGTGGCGGGGACTTGCCGGTTCCGCTTCATCCAGAAACGAAAAAAGGGCCCGTAAGGAGCCCTTTTCCCGGATTTTTTATCTCCCCGTCGGACTGGCCGACTTAGTTATTGGCCCGGACGCTAAGGCCTTTGCTCAAAGGCGTCAACATGGAATTTCCGCAGTTTCGGCACTGGTTTCGCTAACAAAAAAGGCCGCGCCATGGGCGCGGCCAGTCCGACAGGGAGGAAGTCCGCCAGGCACCGCGCGAGGGCGCGAAACCGCCTGACGATATCGATGCTGGCACATATTGGTTAAGGATGTATCTTCGCCCGCGACGGATAGTGGAGGCAGTGCGATGAACGACCGGATTTTCGTGGGCGGCGGAGGCGAAAACTACGGTGTTCCGCAGCATCTTTTGCTGAAATACGGCAACCGCCACGGGCTGATCGCCGGTGCAACGGGCACCGGCAAGACGGTGACCTTGCAGATCCTGGCCGAGGGCCTGTCGAACGCCGGGGTTCCGGTGGTGATGGCCGACGTCAAGAGCGACCTTGCCGGACTGGCCAAAGCAGGGTCCGAGACGTTCAAGCTCCACGACGCCTTCCTGAAGCGGGCCGCGACAATCGGCCTCACCCTCGACTACCAGTCCTTTCCGGTCACCTTCTGGGATCTCTTCGGCGAGCAGGGCCACCCGATCCGCACGACGATCTCGGACATGGGGCCGCTTCTCCTCTCGCGGCTCCTGGAACTTTCCGAGGCGCAGGAGGGGGTGCTGAACATCGCCTTCCACCTGTCCGACAGCGAGGGGCTGCCGCTTCTCGACCTCAAGGACCTCCAGGCGCTGCTGGTCTGGATCGGCGAGAATGCCGACGCGCTGACGCTGCGCTATGGCAACGTCTCGCCGGCGACGGTCGGCACCATTCAGCGCCGGCTGCTGGTACTGGAGAACGAGGGCGGGGCGCGATTCTTTGGCGAGCCGGCGCTCGACCTTTACGACATGATGGCGACGGCACCGGACGGGCGGGGCAGGGTGAACATCCTCGCCGCCGACAAGCTGATGGCCTCGCCGCGGCTTTATGCGACGTTCCTTCTGTGGCTCCTTTCCGAGCTCTTCGAGGAACTTCCCGAGGTCGGGAACCCGGACAAGCCCAAGCTGGTCTTCTTCTTCGACGAGGCGCATCTCTTGTTCGACGAGGCGCCCAAGGCGCTGGTCGACAAGGTCGAGCAGGTTGCGCGGCTGATCCGGTCGAAGGGCGTCGGCGTCTTCTTCATCACCCAGAACCCGGCCGACGTGCCCGACGACATTCTCGGCCAGCTTGGCAACCGGGTGCAGCACGCGCTCCGCGTCTTCACGCCGCGCGACCAGAAGGACCTCGAGAAGGCAGCCGAGACCTACCGGACCAATCCGCGCTTCTCGACCGAGGAGGCGATCAAGGATGTCGGGACCGGCGAGGCCGTCACCTCGTTCCTCGAGGAGAAGGGCTCGCCCCAGATGGTCGAGCGCACGCTGGTCCGTCCGCCCTCGTCGCAGCTAGGCCCGATCACCGCAGAAGAGCGCGCGGCGGTCATTGCGGCCAGCCA